>JACPSV010000011.1 GCA_016193115.1 Elusimicrobiota bacterium | reverse complement strand
GTTTGGATTGAGGTCGCTTCAATGGGGGACTTTGAAAATAATTCTGGTGGCCATGTTCATTGCGCCTCTGTGCGGATTCCTGCTGACCTACCTTTTTACGCGAGTCACATTTTTTCTAACCCAAGTTGCCACGCCACAGGCGAACCGCCTTTTCCGCGGATTTCAAATTGTTTCTTTGTTGGCTCAATCGTTAGCGCATGGCAGCAACGATGCCCAAAAAGCGATGGGTATCATTGCTCTTTCCCTGACATTTCTGTATGGAAACACGGGAGAGAGAGGAGTTTGGTTACCGAACTGGACGATCGTTTCCACTGCTTTATCGTTAGCGTTAGGCGTTTCTATAGGAGGATGGCGAGTGATCAAACGTTTAGGTTATAGTCTTTACGTCGTAAGGCCGATTCATTCTTTTGCCTCCCAGTTTTCTTCCGGAACGGTTCTTTTATCCGCGTCCGCATTAGGAATTCCGCTTTCGACCACGCATGTGATCTTCTCTTCCTCCGTACTCGGAGCCGGCGCCGCATTTCGGCCTAAAGCGGTGCGTTGGACGATTGCCGGAGAATTTGTGTTGACTTGGCTGATCACGATCCCCGTGACGGCCATTCTCTCCGCGTCCTTGTGCCGCATCTTAAAAGGCGTGTTAGTTCCGTAAAACCATGTGGCCATTTCCGAAGAAGAGGGATTTTTATAAGATGCTTGCGAACCAGTCCCAAAAAGTAGAGGAAGGCATGCAAGCGCTTTTTGATTTTGCTCAAGATCCGGCTCAGGAAAAAGGAGAGACGGTCAGCCGCATAGAAAACGAAGCGGACGACCTACGCCGGATTTTGATTGAGGAATTGAACCGGACGTTTGTCACGCCCATAGACCGGGAAGACATTTTTGCTCTATCGCGCGCCATAGACGATATGTGCGATTACGCCAAATCTACCGTTGAAGAAATGATGCTCTTTGAAGCGGGAACCAACGATCATATCAAGAAGATGACGGAAGTCCTGCACCGCGCTTCCAAAGATATTGATGAGGCCGTGCGCCTGATGCATTCGAATCCGCGTTTAGCCAACGAGAAGGTCGTCTCCGCCAAGAAGACAGAAAATTATATGGAGCACCTTTATCGAGCGGCATTAGCGGAACTGTTTAAAACCTCTGACGTCTTACAAATCCTAAAGCTCAGGGAGATTTACCGCCACTTGTCTAACGCGGCGGACCGTGGCGACGAGGCCGCCGACATCATCGGCGACATCCTTGTCAAAACCGCATAGTAAATTAGGGACAGCGCCCTAGGGCGCTGTCCCTAATTTACCTAATTTCATGAAAATGTGGTATAATCCAAGCGTCAATTTCATCGGGAAGATGGGCGGCATGTAGCCATTTTGGCTACATGCTATTCAAGAATTAACCATGAGCATGAAAACCAGAGTTCCTTTGTTGGCCGGCAATTGGAAGATGTACAAGACCGTGAGCGAGTCCGTGTCGTTTGCGCGCGATCTGGTCAACGCTTGCCGCGCCGTGAACGGGCGCGAGGTTTTGGTTTGCCCTCCGTTTCCCTCCTTAACTTCCGTTAAAGAAATCACGAAAGGGACCGGGATTCGGTTGGGAGCCCAGGATCTGCATTGGGAAATGCAGGGCGCTTTTACGGGCGAAGTTTCCGCTCCCATGCTGAAAGATGCGGGCTGCGATTATGTCCTGATTGGCCATTCGGAGCGCAGACAATATTTTGGAGAGACGGACGATACTGTCCACAAAAAAATGAAAGCCGCGTTCCAGCACGGACTCCTGCCGGTGGTTTGTGTGGGAGAAAGTTTGGCGGAGCGGGAGAGCGGATCACACCTCTCTGTGGTGGACCGGCAATTGAGGGTTGGCGTTTCCGGTCTCACGGCGCAGGAATCGTTGCGTCTTGTGATCGCGTATGAGCCGGTCTGGGCTATAGGGACTGGGAAAACCGCAACTCCCGATCAAGCGCAGGAGATGCACGCGTCCATCCGCAAAATTCTAGGCGATCTGTATGAAAAATCAGCGGCCGAGAAAATAAGAGTTCTGTATGGCGGTTCCATCAAGCCGGACAACATTGATTCTTTAATGGCGCAACCGGACATTGACGGCGGGTTGGTGGGCGGAGCCAGCTTAAAAGTGGCCGATTTTGAGCGTATCGTGCGTTACCGCGATGTCTGACGATCTGGTCCAAAGAGTGACGGAGAAAATCATGCAAAGGATTGAACGCGACAAGTGGCCTTTGGTTGTCAATATCTCCAACCGGCATTGGCATTGCACAAAGGAAACTTTTGAAAAATTGTTTGGAGAAGGCGCGCAGCCGACCCCGATTCGAAACCTTATTCAGCCCGGCCAGTTCGCGTGCAGGGAAACTGTTACCCTTCGAGGGACTAAAGGTGAAATCAAGAAAGTCCGCATGATCGGGCCGTTCCGCGCCTACGACCAGATTGAACTTTCCCGAACCGATTGCCATGCTTTGGGAATTGACGCGCCCGTGCGGGATTCGGGCAACGTCAAAGGTTCTGCGCCCATCACTTTGGTCGGCCCAAAAGGGGAAGCGCGTTTGCCGGAAGGGGCAATCATCCAAATGCGGCACATCCATTTCCACACTTCGGAAGCGGAAAAGTACGGCGTCAAGAACATGGAAACGGTCAAAGTCCGGGTAGGCGCTCCGCCGCGGGATGGAACGATCACGGTGTTGTGCCGCGTGCGCGAGGACATGAAACTGGAATGTCATCTGGACACGGACGAAGGCAACAGTTTTAACGTTAAGAACGGAGATCTCGTCACTATTCTTTGAAACGGAAGAAACGCACGTTAGCGGAGGTCACGGTGGTGGGTCCTGACCGTAAAGGCATTGTGGCGGCGGTCACGGACTTCGTATTCCAGAGTCAGGGCAACATTGAAAAAATTAACCAAAATGTGATCGGCGGTCTCTTTGGGATGCAGTTGGAATCTTCTTTCCGAAGGGAATCTTTGGATGAAAGCCGGTTCCGGTTGGAACTGCAAGGGATTGGGAAGAAGTTTGGCATGGAGGTCAAAGTCCATTTTGATGAGCCTGACCGAGCCAAAAACATGGCGATCCTTGTCAGCAAGGAACCGCATTGTCTGGAGACGATCTTGAACGCCGCGAACCGGCGGGAAATCCGCGTGAATATCCCTCTGATTGTCGGCAGTGAAGGAAGCTTGAAGGGGATGGCGCAGAAAGGAAAGACCTCATTTTTCTCTGTCACTCACCGCGACCAACCGCAGGCAGAAATCCGCATTCTAAAACTTCTGGAAAAATTCAATATTGATTTTGTCGTCCTGGCCCGCTACATGCGAATTCTGACTCCCAACTTTGTCTGGCGTTATCCAAACCGAATCATCAATGTGCATCCTTCCCTTTTGCCCGCTTTTCCCGGGGCCTATGCTTATCGTCAAGCCTATGAGAAAGGAGCGCAGATCGTCGGTTGCACGGCTCACCTTGTGACGGAAGATTTGGATGAGGGTCCCATCCTCTGGCAGGACGCGTTTCGGGTTCGGTGGGACGAAAACGTGGATTCCATCCGTAAAAGGGGCCAGGAACAGGAAGCGCGCACTCTCTTAAACGGCGTCAAACTCTTTTTGGAAAAGAAGCTGGAAGTTTACTGGGGCAAAGTGCATGTCCGTTAATGAGGGGGTAGAACATGGATGCGTTAGGCATGATTGAGACGCGCGGGTTAGTGGCGTTGGTGGAAGCGGGTGACGCTGCGGTGAAAGCCGCGAATGTGCGGATCGTGGGTTGGGAAAAGATCGGGTCGGGATTGGTGACGGTTCTGTTTCGGGGAGAAGTGGCCGCATGCAGAGCCGCGTGCGATGCGGGCGCAGCGTCCGCTCAAAAAGTGGGCGAACTCGTCAGCGTGCATGTGATTCCCCAGCCGCATCCGGACTTGGAAGGCAAGATGCCGATCTCTCTGCCGGAAACACTGAACCGGGGAAAACGGTAGGATATTTAGTGATATTTGCGCGAGTAGTCGGGAACGTCGTTTGTACTCGCAAAGACGAGAAGCTTGTCGGCACAAAACTTCTTCTGGTGCAGCCAGTCAATCTGGAAGGGGCCGCCCAAGGGACTCCGCTGGTTGCTATTGATGTGGTGGGATCCGGCGAAGGCGAGCTCGTCTTGATTGTGCAGGGTTCTTCCGCGCGACAGACGCGCGGGACGGAAGGGAACCCGGTGGACTGCACGATATTTGCCGTCGTGGACACGATTGAAAAGGGTAGGGAAACAATCTTCTCCAAGAGAGACGATTTCACAAAGAAATAAAGAATATGCCGTTACAGGAAGAAGAAATTCAAGTCTTGGTGCGCGAAGTTTTGAAGCGGTTGGGATCCGATTCTCAGCACGCGACAGGTTCCGTCTGTTCCGGAAACGGGGTCCACCCGACGGTTGAGTCTGCGGTTCGGTCGGCGGGGGAATCTCAGATACTCTTTCAAGAAAAGGGATTCGAGTTCCGCCGCAATCTGATCGCCGCGATCCGTAAAGCGGGATTTGAGAACGCGGAAAGATTGGCCAAGATGGCGCATGAGGAGACCGGTCTCGGCCGGTGGGAAGACAAATCTAAGAAGAATGTTCTGGTCTCCTTAAAGACTCCCGGCCCGGAAGATCTCCAGCCGGTTCAGGCGTATACAGGTGACCAGGGATTGACTCTCATCGAGTCGGCGCCTTTTGGCGTCGTGGCGAGCGTCACGCCTTCCACAAACCCTACCGCCACGATCATCAACAACACGATCTCGATCCTCTCCGCAGGCAACGCGGTGGTGTTCGCTCCGCACCCGGCGGCAAAAAAATGTTGTCAAGAGACGATACGCGTCCTGGATCAAGCCATCTGCGCGTCCGGCGGTCCGCATGGGTTGGTATCCACGTTCGAGCCGGTGAGCGAAGAAAATACTCTGAACCTTTTGAAACATCCGGGCGTGCATCTCAATATGGTCACGGGAGGGCCGGGGATTGTCAAAGCAGCCATGTCTCTGGGCGTCATCCGAAAAACCATTTGCGCCGGGCCGGGTAACCCGCCCGTGATTGTGGATGAGACAGCCGACGTTCCCTCCGCAGCCAGAGGGATTGTGGATGGCGCATCTTTTGACAACTGCGTTTTGTGCACCGGCGAGAAAGAGGTGATTGTCGTGCAGGCGATTGCGGATTCGTTGGTTTCCTGTTTAAGAAAAGATGCGCGCGCGCAGGAATTGACACGGGAACAAATGGACGCGTTGGCTCAGAAAGTTTTTAAGGTGGCGGGTGACGGAAAAGGGCCGGTTTTGAATCGTGAGTTCGTCGGCAAGAACGCGTCCGTAATTGCGCGGGCGCTGGGCATGGAAATTTCCGATTCCATCCGTTTGTTGTGGGGAGAAGTGCCCAACGATCATGCTTTCGTTTGGATCGAACAGCTCATGCCCGTTTTGCCTATCACGCGGGTCCCGGATTTTAGGGCAGCGGTGGATCTGGCCAAACGGGCGGAGGGCGGCAACCATCACACCGCTTCCATCTACTCTTTGCATGTGGGCAACATCACACAGGCGGCGCGCGGGTTGGCCTGCTCCATTTTTGTCAAGAACGGTCCTAACTATATGGGTCTTGGAATGGGGGAAGGTTTTGCCACGATGACGATCGGAACTCCAACGGGAGACGGCCTCACAAAACCCAGCCATTTCTGCCGCCCGCTCCACTGCTCTCTAGTCGGATATTTGAGGATTGTTTAGTTTATAGGGACTGTTGCGAAATGATCTTTACTCCGTCATTCCCGCGAAAGCGGGAATCCAGAACGGATTTTCCGCCGACTAGATTCCCGCTTTCGCGGGAATGACGTAAAAAGGGGCGTTTCGTAACAGGCCCTTATAGGGAGGAATGCGAATGAAACCAGCGATCGCTTTTCTGGAATTGAGTTCCATCTCGAAAGGGATTGAAACTGTGGACGCGATGATGAAGATGGCGGAGGTAGACCTTCTCCAAACTCAGGCCATCCCGCGCGGAAAGTTTACGATTTTGATTGGCGGGGAACAAGCGGAAGTGGAACAGTCTCTGCAGGCGGGCATTCAGACCGCAGACAAAACCCTGATTGACTTTTTCCTGATTCCCAACGTGCACCAGCAGGTACTCCCTGCCCTGCAGTCGCGGATTCAGGTGAAAGAGATCGAAGCCGTCGGAGTGATTGAAACCAAAGACGTCGCGGCGTCTATCTTCGCGGCCGATGCCGCGGTTAAAAAAGCGGCAGTCACGTTGATCGAGGTTTTTCCGGGAAAAGGAGCGGGAGGAAAAGGGTTTGTCACGTTCACGGGAGAAGTGGGAGCGGTCAGGTCCGCCGTGAATGCGGGCGTGGAAACGATCAAAAAAGAAGGCATGCTGATTGGTTCGGTGGTCATCCCTTACGCTCACAAATCGTTGTTAAAAGCGTTAACGCAGTGAAAATTGCGATTGGGTCGGATCATGCCGGATTTAAGAGGAAGAAAGAGTTGATCACCGCTCTTTCCAGGATGGGTCACCGCGTGGTGGATGTGGGTTGCTATTCCGAAGATTCCTGCGATTATCCGGACTACGCCAAGAAGGTGGGACGCGCTGTCTCTCTGAACCGCGCGGAACGCGGTATTTTGGTGTGCGGCACGGGCATTGGGATGGCGATGGCCGCCAACAAAATTAAGAACGTGAGAGCGGCGGTTTGCTGGAACGCCAAAACCGCGGCGCTCGCTTCCGAGCACAATCAGGCGAACGTTCTCTGTTTGTCCGGACGGCTTCTTTCGTTGAATGAAGGAGAGAAAATGGTTCAGGCATGGTTGAAAACCGAATTTGCGGGCGGCAGACATTTGCGTCGTATCCGGAAAATTGCCCAGATGGAACAGGAGGCGTGAGTTAACGTGCAAGCGGCTCGGGTCGTAGGGCGCGTGGTCGCTTCCAGAAAATATGAAACTCTGGAATCGGTGAAACTGCTTTTGATTCAGCCCTTGAGTTGGGAAGAAAAAGAGGTGGGAGACCCGATCGTAGCGGCCGATACGGTGGGCGCCGGCGCAAACGAGCTGGTCTTCTGGGTCGCTGCCCGAGAAGCGGCGTTCTCGCTGGGAGGAAACTCCCTTCAAGATACCCCTCCCGTTGACGCCGCCATCGTTGGGATCGTAGACGGAATCAACCTGCAGGAATGGACTAAGACACTTTAATTTATGTTTGTGGCGCGAGTGGTGGGAAACGTTTGGGCGACAAGAAAACACAGCGGTCTGGAAGGTTCTAAACTGCTTCTGGTACAGAAGATGGATTGCAACGACGGCAAGATCGTGGGAGACGCCGTTTTAGCGGTGGAGCAAACTTTTGGGGCCGGTCCGGGCGATACTGTCTTGCTTGTGGATGAAGGGAATTCGTCACGACAGATACTTAAGAATGCGAAAGCGCCGGTACGGTTGACGGTCTGCGGCGTGGTGGATACCGTGCATTCCAAGGGGAAAGATTTACGGTACCACTGATCCACCCGATTGCGCGATTGATAGATCACACGCTTCTCCGGCCTACGGCCACTTTTTCAGAGATCGAGAAAGTTTGTGACGAAGCCAAACAGTTTAGTTTTGCCGCGGTCTGCGTCGCCCCCGCATACGTTTCTCTAGCGGCTAAGGTTTTGCGCGGGAGCCCTGTCAAAGTTTGTACCACGATTGGGTTTCCGTTGGGAACCGAGACGACGGGCACGAAAGTTTGGGAGTCCAGGGACGCTATCGCCAACGGGGCGGAAGAACTGGACATGGTTTTGAATCTCGGATTTCTGAAGTCTGGGGACGATGCGCGGGTCTTGCAGGACATACGGTCTGTGCGTGAGGCGGCGGAAGGGAAAATCTTAAAAGTGATTCTGGAAACCGCGCTTCTGGACAGGGAGGAAAAAGTGCGGGCTTGCCGGATAGCCCAATCGGCGGGTGCGGACTTTGTTAAAACGTCTACAGGATTTTCCAAGTCAGGCGCTACTCTGGAGGATGTGCGCTTGATGCGTGAGACGGTGGGTCCTCGGATGGGCGTGAAAGCTGCGGGAGGCATTCAAAGTTTGAGCGCAGCGGAAGAATTTGTTCAGGCAGGCGCGACCCGGATTGGCAGTTCCGCCTCCGTCGCGATCGTGACGGGAACAGCAATAATCGAGGAGGAATCTAAAACATGGGAGAAATAAATGGGTCGGAAGCGCTGGGTTTGGTTGAGACGCGCGGGTTTGTGGGCATGATCGAGGCGAGCGACGCCATGGCCAAGTCCGCCAAGGTCAGGATGGTGGGTTATGAGAAAATTGGGTCGGGACTGGTGACCACACTCTGCCGCGGAGAGGTGGGCGCTGTGCGCGCGGCCGTAGAGGCAGGCGCGGCGGCCGCGCAGAAGGTGGGCGAGCTGGTCAGCGTGCACGTGATTCCCCGCCCGCACGGCGATTTAGAAAAGTATCTCAAAAGAGTGGAAGGAACTTTCTAAGGAATTAAGTATTGGGTCTCCTTAATTCCCATGGATTTGGAAGACGATATTGTGGAGATGCTCCTTGAGGAATTAAGGCCTGCTCCGGGAACGCGGGATTTCAGAAATGAACTGGAGAAAGAAGTTCCCAGAACAGGCCAATGGGGATTTTTTCTCAAAGATCCGTTCAATCGTGGAAAAACCAATTTACCCGCGCGGCGCCTGTTTTTTTCCGAATACGAAATAAAAAAACTTCTTTCCGGAGGCAAGAAAAAATGTGTCCTGCCTTCCTCCGCGATCGTCAGTCCTTTGGCAGAAGAATGGATCCAAGAGAAAGGCATTCAAATTGTTTTTGAGTAAGGATAGGATTGATTGAAAATTAGAGAATTTTTTTCCCGCCTGATCTCTGCGTCTCCCTCAGAGTCAAAACCGGAGCCTGCGTCTTCGCCATTGGAACGGCTCTTACTGATTGCCCAGGAAAGCGCCAACCGTAAAGGGTTGGAAGAGTCTCTCCAATTTTTCTTGCGGGGAATGCGCGAAACCTTTCCGTTCGCCTGCGCTGTTTTCATGATCGAAGAGGATCGTTTTTTCCGCGCGCGCGCCCAGTGCGGGTTTCCGGCGGATACGATCTCGGGACTTCAGATTCCCATCGGGGAAGGGCCGATGGGGAACTGTTTCACGCGCGGCCAGAAAATAAAAATTTCCGCGGAAGACTTTTTGAGCAAAACTTTCCCGCGCGGAAATCCGGACTTTAAGGGTTGGGAAGAAATTTTCCTGGCGCCTGTGGTTTTTCGGAACGAGACGAACGCGGTCTTCCTGGCGGCGACGCCTCAGAGAACATCCTTTAGTAAAGAAGAGATTGACGCCTTGGATCCTTACGTTCGCGTTTTGGCGATGACGATCGGCAACTCTTTGCTGATGGAAAAGCTGGAAAAATTTAACCGTCGTCTGGAATCGGAAGTTTCCGCCACGACACAAGAGCTGACGCGCACAAACCACCGTCTGATTCAAAGGGTTCGCTCCTTGAAAGCGCTCTACGAGATCAGCTCGACGGCCCAATCCATTCAGAAACAAGACGAGTTTCTGGAACTGGTGACCGCGCGGGTGAGAGACCTCTTCTCCGTCAAGATGGTCGGTTTTTTTGTAAACGTTTCTAACGAAAAAGATTTTGTGGACATGGTTTCCCAATACCCGTCTTTTGGGTTGTCCCGCGACACGCAGCATTGGCTCCATTTGACGACCCAGAATTATCCGGAGTGCGGGCCCAGCATGAAATGCGTTCTGGACGCGTTTGAAAGCGGCGAGATCAAAGTGTTCAAGGCCGACCGTCCCGTATCCTTGTATGAGGAACTCCCTTGGAAGATAGGTTCCGGTTTGCCGGAAAGTTTTAGAAGGATCATATTTCATTCCCTGGCGGCGGTTCCGCTGAAAAGGTATCAGGAAAGTTTGGGCGCCATGGTTCTGATAGATTTTTTCAACGAAGAAGGTATTCCCGACAGAGATCCGGAAGGATTAGAAGATGAGGAACTCCAATCCCTCAGTTTGGTTGCCTCTCAGGTCGCCAATTCCATTGAGAGTTTGCAACAGTTTCTGGAAGTTCGAAACCGTTTGACGGTGCTTTCCACTCTGCAAGAAGTCAGCGAAGCGTTTTATTCCACGCCGGTCTTTGAGTTTGTTTTAGAAAAGATCGGACAGATCATTGTCCGGGTGTTGGGCTGCGACTATTGCGCCTTTATGGTTTTGGAACCCAACACGGGCTATCTGGTGACGCGGTGTACGACGGAAGAAAGATTGACGGTCAAAAGCTACCCGGCGCAGTTGTCCGTCAAGGATCCGGACGCCTGGAGCAGCCACGTGTTTCGTCTGGGCGAATCCAAGACGATCTCTCAAATTCCGGGTCCGGACATGAACGAAAAATCGCAAGAAATTGTGGAAGGAATTCGCTCCATGATTTTTGTTCCCATGCGCGTGGGTCCGGACACGATGGGCGTTTTGAAGGCGGGAAGCAAGAAAGAGTCTTATTTCAACTCCTACCATTTGACCCTCTCGGAACTTGTGGCGCAGAACACGGCCGCGATCGTGCAGATCACGCGTTTGTACGACCAGCTCGTGCTTGCGAACAAAGAGCTGGACCGATTGAACAAAGTGAGATGGAGTTTCTTTCCATCGTCAGCCACGAGCTGAAAACGCCCACGACGGCGCTTAAAGGGGCGGTGGACATCGTCTATTACGGCGAGGCGGGAAAACTGACTCCGCAACAGAAACGCATGCTCACGATCGCCCAACATTCCGTGGAGAGGTTGACCTACCTGATCTCAGATCTTCTGGACGTGTCCCGCATCGAAGGGGGGCAAATCAAGTTGAAGATGGAAACGGCCTCTCTGGGAAAAATTCTACACGACATGCAGGAGGCCTATCTCACAATCGTGCAATCGAAAGGAATTGAACTTTCTTTGCAGGTTTCTCCCAATCTGCCGCCCGTGCTGGTGGACGACATGCGTATCAAGCAGGTGATGGACAACCTCTTGAGCAATGCGGTGAAGTTTACCCCGCCTAGAGGGAAGATCACGATGACCGCCAAAGACAGGGGCGATTTCGTTTTGGTCAGCGTTTCCGATTCCGGTCTCGGAATCAAGCCTCAGGATCAAATGAAGATATTCATGAAATTTTTTCAGGTGGACAGCTCTCTGAGCCGCCAGGCGGGCGGCACGGGGTTGGGACTGGCCATCGCAAAATCCATTGTGGAAATGCATGGCGGAGAGATCTGGGTAGAATCGGATCTGGGCAAAGGTTCCACATTCCATTTCCTGCTTCGTCACGCGAAAGAAAAAGATGAATAAAAGTGGTGGCTTGCACTCCGGAGACATTTCTGCTACACTAGACCCTAATCACTTTATGCGGGCGGAGGAGAGGTTCATGAGACAAAAATCCGGCGTGCGGTTCCTGTTTTTATTTTTCGTTCTTTCAATTTTGGTTTCCGTCCAGCCCCTTCGCTCGGAACAGAAATCTGCGGAACCCGCATCGCAACCCGCTCCTGTTGCGGAGCCGGCTGTGGCGCAAACGCCGGCAGCGCCGTCTCCGGTTGTCGTCGCGCCGCCCGTTTCTGAGACTCCTACTCCCGCGGTTGTTCCGGCTGCCGTACCTCCGGCTGCTCCTGTGATGACGGAGAACCCCGTTGCACAAAATCCGCCCGCTGTTTCCGAACCGCCCGCCGCTCAAATTCCAACGCCAACCGGCATCAAACCGGCGCCCGTCGAACAAGCGCCTCCGGAACCGCAACCTATCGGATTTGTGGCTCTCCTAAAAGATTTAGTCATATTTCATACCGAAGAAGCGATCACGCTTAAAAAGTTGGTGGAACGGTGGAACTCGCGTATCAAGTCTATCGTGGAAAGAGAATCCAATCTGAACGGAGAGATTGAAACGATCAACAAAGATATTTCCGCCAAGAGGGAGTCCGATCCTAAGAAAAATAAGAAAGAGATCAACCGTTTGGACAAACAGGTTTCCCGTCTGAAGAAGGATCTTAAAACCATTCGCAAAGATATGGGCAAAGAGAAAGACGCTTTACTGACAGAACTGAAAGAGCTGAGCAAGGAAGGTCAAACATCGGTCAAAGAGCGGTTCCAGCAAGTGATGGAAAAAGTCAAACTTTTCGGCAAAGAAGAATAAACGCATAGGAGGTAAGGGGATGATGCGAAGAAGACTTTACGTTCTGGGGATTGGCGTTTTAGCGGTCGGTTTGGCGGGTTGCGCGGGCGGGAAAGCGGTCTCGAAAGTAAAAAAAGGCGAGATTGCCACCACGATTGACACTCCTACGGTTGAGTCCGACCGGTACATCGAGTTCGATGGAATCGGAGCGGCAGACCAAACCATCACCAACATGTCTCAAAAACGGTCTTTATCCGAATCCGCGGGCAGAAAGATCGCGGAAGAAAAAATGTTGGCTTACCTCAAAGGACAAATGATCAGCGCGGACACCACGGTGGAACAAGCCATCACCACCAACCAGAAAATTCAGGGTCTCGTGCAAAACACGTTGCGCGGAGCGGCCATTGTCAAACGGGAATGGACTTCAGACGACGGGTGCGTGGTCACTCTCCGGTTAGATAAAAAGAAGTTCATAGATCAAGTCAAAGTAGCAGGCCAATAATTTAGGGTAGAACTGGTCATGTTCCGACCTTATCGAGCCCGAACGCTTCTCAGTTTTGCGTTTGTCGTATCCTTACTCGCCGCCTCCACATTTTTTT
>JACPSV010000231.1 GCA_016193115.1 Elusimicrobiota bacterium | reverse complement strand
TGGCGAACTCCGGCGCGCGCGGATCCCCCGCGCAGGTCCGCCAGTTGGCCGGAATGCGCGGACTGATGGCCAAACCGCAAAAGAAGCTGACCGGAGGCGTCGGGGAAATTATCGAGCAGCCGGTGCTTTCCAATTTCCGCGAAGGATTGACCGTTCTGGAATACTTTATCTCGACGCACGGCGGACGCAAAGGGTTGGCGGATACCGCTCTTAAAACCGCCGACGCCGGATATCTGACGCGGCGATTGGTGGACGTGGCTCACGATATTGTGATCACGACGGACGACTGCGGCACGATCAACGGGGTCCGCATCGGCACGCTGCAGTCCGGGGACGAAATCATCGAGCCATTGGAAGAGAGGATTGTGGGACGGATCGCGATGGACAACGTGGCCGGGATTCTGCACGAAGAACGTATCGTCAAGACGGGCGAGCTGATTACTCAGGAGACCGCCAAAAAGATCGTGGAGTCCGGGATTGATCGGATTCGGATCCGGTCGGTGCTCACGTGCGAAGCGCAGCATGGGGTTTGCGCCGCTTGTTACGGATTGAATTTGGCGGACGGCAAGATGGTTCAGGTGGGAGAGGCGGTGGGAATCATTGCCGCTCAGTCCATCGGGGAGCCGGGAACCCAGCTGACGTTACGAACTTTCCATATCGGCGGTACCGCGTCCCGCGTGGTGAAACGTTCGGAGATTCGCGCTTCCGAGGAAGGTATTGTCCGGTTTTACAATTTACGCACGATTGCGAATAAAGAAGGTCATCTCCTGTGCCTGGCCCGCAACGCGGAGGTTTCGGTTCAGCCGCAAGGAGGCAAGGAACGGAAACATTCGGCCATTCCTTACGGAGCCCGCATTAAAGTTTCCGACAACAAAAAAGTTTCCAAAGGGGAGTTGGTGGCCGAGTGGGACCCTTACGCAATGCCGATCCTGACGGAGCAGGACGGCGCCGTCAAATGGTTGGACATCATCGAGGGAACGACTCTCCATCAGGAGAAAAATAAAATCACCGGACTGATTGAGCGTGTGATCATCGAACACCGCGCCGAGCGGCTCCATCCCAGAATTTTGATTAAGAGCGGCAAGAAAGAGGTTACCTATCCCTTGCCCGTGGATACAAATATCGTTGTGGACGACGGGGAATCCGTGAAGGCCGGGGACGTTTTGGCCAAGATCCCTCAAGAGGTGACCAAGAGCAAAGATATCACCGGCGGTCTGCCGCGCGTGGCGGAACTGTTTGAAGCGCGTCGTCCCCGCAACGCGGCTGTGATTTCTGAAATTGACGGCGTCGTCAAGCTGGGCACCACGTTGAAAGGGACTTTGAAAGTTGTCGTCACGAACGAAGAAACCGGCGTGGCGCGCGAGTACCAGATCCCGCAGGGAAAACATCTCGTGGTCTATGAAGGAGACCGCGTGGGAGTGGGGGAACCTTTGACGGACGGTTCTACGAACCCTCACGATATTCTTCGGGTCAAGGGAGCCAAAGAGTGTCAGGAACATTTGGTCAACGAGATTCAGGAAGTGTACCGTCTCCAAGGGGTGACGATCAACGATAAACATATTGAAGTGATTGTGCGGCAGATGTTGGCGAACGTCCGCATCACCAAGTCGGGAGACACCTCTCTGCTTGTGGGCGAAGTTGTAAGCCGCAGAAAGTTTAAAGAGGAAAACAAAAAAGCCCATGAGTCCAGTAAGGGAGAAGCGTCCCAGTCTCAGAGCATTCTCTTAGGCATTACGAAAGCGTCTCTCTCTTCGGAGTCTTTTATCTCGGCCGCTTCCTTTCAGGAAACGTCCCGGGTTTTAACCGACGCTGCCGTGAACGGAGATACGGACGCATTGCGCGGTCTCAAAGAGAACGTGATCATTGGACATCTCATTCCGGCGGGAACGGGTTTAAGAACGACCCAAATGAACGAAGGAACAATTTAATCATGCCTACGACTCTCCAGCTCATTCGTTTGGGAAGAATCAAGAGCGTTCAAAAGACCAAGGCTCCGGCTTTGCAGTCTTCGCCTCAAAAGCGCGGCGTTTGCACGCGCGTCTATACGACCACGCCCAAGAAACCTAACTCCGCGTTGAGAAAGGTTGCCCGCGTAAAATTGAGCAACGGGATGGAAGTGACTTCCTATATTCCGGGCGTGGGCCATAATTTGCAAGAACACTCTATCGTTCTGATTCGCGGAGGACGCGTCAAGGATTTGCCGGGAGTGCGTTACCACATCGTGCGCGGCACTTTGGATACCGCCGGCGTTACGGACAGAAAACAGGGACGGTCTAAATACGGAGCGAAACGGCCCAAAGCCGCTTAATAAAATATGCCCAGAAAAACCTTAAAACCCAGAGAGAAGCGCGGATTTCCTCCGCCGGACTACCGTTACCAGTCGCCGATCGTTTCCCGTTTGGTGAACAAAATTAATTTTGAGGGTAAAAGAAGCCACTCGGAGATGATTGTGTACGGAGCGATGGATCTCGTGAAAGAAAAAATCAAAGAAGAACCGTTACAGGTTTTTCTGCGCGCGATAGAGAGCGTGAGACCGTTGTTAGAGGTTCGGCCGCGCCGTGTAGGCGGAGCCACCTATCAGGTACCCATGGAAGTGCCGATGGACCGGTCCGTCACGCTGGCTCTGCAATGGATTCTGAATGCCGCGCGCGCTAAAACGGGTCGTCCCATGGTGGAGCGTTTGTGCGAAGAGATCCTCGCCGCCTCTAAAAAAGAGGGGACGGCGTTTAAGAAGCGGGAAGATACCCACCGCATGGCGGAAGCGAACAAAGCTTTTGCCCATTACCGTTGGTAATCCCTTTATATCCCTATGCCTAGAAAATTTCCTCTGGAAAAAGTTAGAAATATCGGGATCGTGGCCCACATTGACGCGGGTAAAACCACGACCACGGAACGGGTTCTGTACTATACCGGCCGCATCTATAAAATCGGGGAAGTGCATGACGGCACCACTCAAATGGATTGGATGGAACAGGAACGGGAACGGGGGATCACCATCACTTCTGCGGCTACGTACTGCCAGTGGCAGGACGAACAGATCAATATCATTGATACCCCGGGACACATTGATTTTACGGTGGAAGTCAACCGCAGTTTAAGGGTGTTGGACGGAGCGGTGGTGGTTCTGGACGGGTCACAGGGCGTGGAACCTCAGTCGGAAACCAACTGGCGTTTAGCGGACATGTACAGCGTGCCTCGTATTGTTTTTGCCAACAAGATGGACAAGGTTGGAGCCGACTTTGCGATGTGCGTGGAATCCATGCACACCCGTTTGGGAGCGAACGCCGTTCCCATTCAGTTGCCGATCGGAGCGGAGGGCGGATTTGTGGGTTTGGTGGATATCGTGCGCATGCGCGCTCTCGTTTGGAGCGGAGAAGAGTTAGGTGCCAAGTTTGAGGAAGTGGATGTTCCCAAAGAGTTGCTGGAAAAGTCCCAGGCCGCCCGCGAGAAATTGACCGAAGCCCTTTCTGATTTTGACGACGCTCTCGCGGAAAAGTTTTTGAATGGGGAAAC
>JACPSV010000230.1 GCA_016193115.1 Elusimicrobiota bacterium | reverse complement strand
GTATTGTAAAAGTAGCTCACATTCATTGTAGTATGGGTCCTCGTTTGGTCCAGAGAGGTCGCGTCACTGATCGTGTTGGATTGCGTGAGTCTCGCCTGATTTCGGAAAGAAGTATAGAATTGGTCTAATTGTGTGATTGTGACAGCTCCAAACTCGTCCCGAGTCACACTCTTTCCGCTGCCGGAAGCAGCCTTACCGTTCAGGCGATCGTTTTCCCCGTCGCCCAGAAGTTTTCCGGTTCCGGGATCGTAATGGTAGGTGACTGTCAACGCTCTTCCTATGACGTCTTCGGAACCTGTTTCGTTATAAAGAACGCGGTTCCCCATCACGACTTTGTCCAGTCCCATTCTTGTGGTCGTTCCGTCTATTGTGTTTGTCGTATAGGACGCAGTCTTGGACTGCCAAAGTTTAACTTGCCCGTTCAATTCGCTGAACCGTTGGTGGAGGATGGACACTGTTTCCGTATCCAAATAGTCTTTGCTAACGCTGACGCCTCTCCCTCTGCCCGCGTTTCCGTCTCCGGATTTGTACCGGCCAGTATTGGGATCGTATTGGTAGGTAACCCGCATGGCCTCACCCACTGTTTTCACTCCGTCAGACCACCCCATCCAGGTTTCAGAGTCTAATGCTTTGGTATGGCTGGCCGTGACTGTTTGCCACAATTTGGCCGCTCCGCGGATGGAACTAAACTTCTGTTCTATTTCTGAATCTGTGAGGGTATCAAACAAATCTTTTGTAACGCTTCTGCCGTTTCCGGAAGCCGCTTTCCCATCCCCATTTTTTAATTTTCCCGACCGGAGATCGTAAAAATAAGAGACACTGAGAGCGCGTCCGTTGGTTAGAGAATCGCCTGTCAATACCAATTTTCCGTCTGCTCCCATATCCGCTCCCATGCGGGTGACCGTCCCATCGGCGCTTTCGGAATAAGTAGAGGTGGTCACAACGGCCATTTTGGCAGCGCCGCGGACGGAGCTGAAACTCTGAACCATATCGGACGTGGACTTCGTAAATCCGTCGTCGCTCACGCTCACGCCATGACCTCTGCCCGCCAATCCAGCTCCTAACAAAAGGTTCCCTGTAGTTTCATCATAAGAATACGTTACGGTGAGAGCTTCTCCCACGACCGTTCCGTCCACTAACCATCCCATCCAGCTCTTGGAACCGTCCAGACTCGCAGAATAACTGGAGGTGATGGTATCCTTGAGTTTAGCTTGACCTAGGATGATCCTGTAGTTCTGATCCAGCGCGCTGTTGGAAGTCGTGAACCCGTCAAAACTCCAGCTCGTTCCTTTCCCAAAGGTTCTGCGATCGACTGTGCCGTCGTCATTTCTTTTTCCGCCATACACGCCGCCAGTCAATGTCAGAACTCCGTCTTGGTTGTAAGCGTAATAAACCGTGGTTTCCTGTTTGGATTGTGTGCCGTCGTTCCAGGCGCCTGGAGTTTCATAATTGCTGCTGTAAGGATGAGACGTTTCTGCGGACCACGCGCGCGTCCTCACGGAAGAGATCAAGGCTTTGCCCAAAACTCGAATCGCGTCGGCGTCGTAGGTTTGCAAAATATCGCCGCGGGTCACATTTTGGAATGCGTCCACAGTTTCTAGCCATCCCTCGCCGCTGGCCGACTTCAAAGATCCCGTCCGGACGCCGGTTCCTTGACTCTCCTCGTACTCGTAACGGACGGTCAGGTTTTGTTTGGAAGTGGTTCCGTCCAGATTGACCGCATTGGTCATGGAGACGCTTTCAATTATTTTCGCTTGACCAACGATGATTTTGTAAGTTTGATCAACGGTTCCGGTGGTCATATTTCCCCATC
>JACPSV010000221.1 GCA_016193115.1 Elusimicrobiota bacterium | reverse complement strand
CCAAGTTGAACACGCCTCTCTCCTCGCTGATATCGGAATCGTGAGGCAACTCAAATAGGGCCTCCCGCAGGAGGTTCACTTTCCCCCGAACCCAATGACTTTCTATTTCCACACCGCTTAACCACAGCTCCGTATCGCTTTCCCGGGAAATCTCCCGCGTATAGAAACATTTCGTTTCCTCTTCACCTGTCAGATGTTTGTCGGTCCGATTGGGTAACAGGAACCTTTCCAAAACCTCCTTCAATCCCATCCCAACCCCTGAATCTTTCGCAAAATATCCGTTCTCGTTCACATCCGCAAAAACAGGCGGGACGGAGGTGTCCACCGTGCCAGACTCTTCCCCATTCAAATAGAGGTAATTTTCCGGATGGTTGACTGGGCTGCCATCAGACCTTTGAATGGCGCTGCGGGTATTGACCCTCAACTTCCTCTCCATCATCTTTTTGTAGGCAACCACTATAGACGGGCTCAACTTCTTCCGAACCTGGACGTAGGTCCCTTTCTCTATCTCCCCATTCTCCAGAATCTCGTAATCAAACCAGACTTCTTTTTTCTCAACCCAGAATGTGAATCTCACTCCTTCCACCCCGTCTTTGGAACTTTCCAAAATTACCCGGTCTTCCGGGTGGGACAACTCGCCCAAGGACTGGTATCCGCCCACCCCAAACCGTCCTATCTTCTTATTCAGGACAGAAGCGTCTTGAGCGTTGGCAATCAATTCTATGAGAGATTGGCCGGGAAAAGCGGCTTGGTGGTGCAAATAGGTTTCCAGCCTCTTCTCACTTTCTTTCGGGTATTGGTTCTCAGGCAGGGCAAGGAATTTTTCCAAATTCAATCTGCGATAATCTGATTCATCTCTTTTCACTTTACCTTTAGAGTTGGCAATGACCGTTACGACTTGCGCCAACCTAAATTTTCTTTTCGGTTCTGATTCCTGTCGGCCCGCATCTTCTTTTCTAAAAATAGTCAGAGGCGCAATACCTAAGATGATCCTGCCAATCTGTAAACTGGGATGGTTTTGCACTTTCTGACTATAAAGGGCATGGATTAGATGAGCAGAGAGAGCTGCCCCAGCCAATATGCCGATGAGCGCTGGCGAAGCGCCTTCTCTCCAAGCTATGATCGGAGCCAAAAGCGCCACTTGCAGCATCGCGGCGCCTAGGACAAGGTTTAGAATATAGCCTGTCATCCAAATAACTTTGTTGGGGACAGTCTTCTGGTTTAAGAGAGCTTTTGATTTTGTGTGTTCCCAATCCGGCTCTAGATTGGGTATGTGAAGAAGTGTGAAGAGAAGTATGCAGATCCCCAGAGAAAAAAACAGGAGGTCTTGCGCGGAGGTTATGATTGCCAGCGCCCCTATCCCAGTTAGGGCAGCATCTTCCCACCATAAATTCTTGGATAACCAGGTCTCGAGGCGTTTAATACTAAAATGTGAACCATTCCAATTTTCCTTAAAACGGGATGCGAATTTTTTAATTTGGCTCGCGGTACGAATGAAAAAATGATGAGTGGTTTGGTATTCCCTTTGCAATGAGTTGGGAAGAGAGAAAGGTTCTGCCATTTTTTGTCCCGTTACGGCAGAGACTCTCTTTAAGAATGTCGCTTTTTCGGCTGGGGACGCCTCCACCATGGACTGAACACGATTCCGCAAGTGGTAGGAGTTATGGGAACGCTCATGATTTTTTGCTTGAGCGTAGGCAGGAGCTAGAGAAGAAAACAAAAAGATCCCTGCGAGGGTTAAACAAAACCCTTGTTTGATGCGCAGAATTCTTTTTTTATTCCCGTATGGAATCATTTAGTTTGAGTATGTTTGTATGCTCTCGTTTCGCGTACGAAGATTATAAGTGAAGAACCCTAAACTTTTCTTAAACAATCTGTAACATTTATGTAACATTTTTGGGTTGTTGCGAAACGCTCCTTTCCCCCCGTCATTCCCGCGAAAGCGGGAATCTAGCCGGCGGAAAATCGGTTCTGGATTCCCGCTTTCGAGGGAATGACGGAGTAAAGGTCATTTCGCAACAGGCTCTTTCACGCGAGTTTGGGGAGTCAGGCGATGTCCTATACCGACAACTGTGGATCGGCGGCTTGATTTATACAACAATAGATGATAAAATGATGTCAGAGGGGGGAGGCCTGTGTCTGTGACGATTAAGACGATTTATGGAAAGAAGTACGCTTACCTCGCGCAGAGGCGGCGAAGAAGGATTGTTCAGGAATACCTGGGACCCCTGAGCGATTCAAAAACTGCAGCGATGATAAGCATCCTAAAGAGAGAAAAGGAAATTCCCAAACGGTATCGCTTTTATTTTTGGGATACGGCTCCCCATCGTATCCATTTGTATGGGAATCGCAGCTATATTATCGAACGGATACTGGAATACGGAGACATGGACGCTTTCCGATGGATTCAGAAACTTTATCCCACAAAGGTTATTATCGAATCTTGTTTAACCAGCAAAAGGTTATCTCCTAAGACTAAAAACTTCTGGCCTATTTGGTTTGGAATCCGTCATGTATCGTAGTGTTCTTGCTTCCGGGGTTCCGGTTCTCCTAAAGAAGCTGAAGGAAATGATCGTTGATGGTCGTTTTGTATTGGCTGGCGGAACGGCGCTGGCATTACAATTGGGACATCGGACATCCGAAGACCTGGATTTCTTTACAAGACATACTTTTTCTACTGAGAAAACTTTTCAGAAACTTAAGCGATTAAGATTGGAATTGAAAATTGTTCAGGAAGAAAATCAAACTTTAAGCGTTCTTATCCAGGACGTGAAGGTTTCTCTCTTCAATTATCCTTACCCTTTTACGGGCATTCAACCAAAGTTTCTTGGCGTCCCTTTAGCGAATGTTCTCGATATCGCCTCTATGAAAATCATTGCCGCTTGCCAAAGGGGAACCAAACGCGATTTTGTTGACCTTTATTTTATTCTCCAGGATATCCCATTCAGAAAAGTTGCCGAGAACATGATCGAAAGATATGGCAAAGAAAGAATCAATCCTATTGTTGTGGGAAAATCCCTTGTTTATTTTAATGATGCCGACGGTGATCCTGAACCTTCGTATATCGTAAAAAACCGTCCAAGTTGGGAAAATATAAAAACGTTCTTTAAGAACAACATTCAGCAGATTGTCCTTGACATCCAAAACGCCATAAACGATTGAAATCAGACACTATTTTGAGTTTGTTGAAAAACTCACAGAATTCCGTCATTCTGAGGGCGAAGCCCGAAGCCGCTTTCTTTATAACTTCTAATGAAGCGGCATTCCCTCGCTGAAAGCTCGGTCAGAATCTACTGCTTTTAATACGCAGATTCTTCACGGGATCGTTTCGCTAGACGATTACGAATTTTTCAACAAACTCAAATAATTGGATTGACAGGTTTGTTCGGGTTTTGGTAGGATTGGGGCGAGATGATTGGATCTAGAGTTAAAGTTGGATTTCTCTTCCTGCCTTTCTTTTTGTCCCTTCATGCGTTCTGCTATGGACTGGGGTTTGAGATTGGGGTGGGTGGAACGCAACAGTCCCCGGAAGGGAATGTGGCCTACAAAGGAATCTCTCTCGATTTGAAGTCTGATCTCCGATACGATAAAACAAATTTTCTGAATGCCCGCGCTAAGTTTGATCTGCCGCTCATGCTGCCGAACCTCTATTTTGCGGCTTCTCTCCTCCGTTTCGAAGCTACAGGCAGTAAAGACGTGACGTTTCGGTTCGGCGATGTGGCTTCCTTCACCGCTAATGTGCCGTTCACTTCCAGCTTAAAGTTAGACCATTACGATACCACCCTCTTTTACGGAATCCCATTCGTAAAAACTCTCACGGACGATAAACTGAACGTGGAAGTGGGACTGAACATTCGTCTGCTCGACTTTAAGGCCGAACTTGACCAAACTCAATCCGGGCTCAAAGAATCTAAGAGCCTGGCCGTGCCGGTACCGATGGGGTTTCTCGCTCTGCAAGTGCAGCCGATAGACCCTCTCACTCTGGAGGCTGAAATTAAAGCGATTGCTTACGGAAAAAGCCGTTACTATGATATTCGAGGCGCTGTGCAATATAAAGTGTTCCCTTTTGTCTTTCTCTCCGCCGGATACAAAACACAAAACATCAAAATAGACCAGAGCGATATCAGCACGGACATGACTTTTTCCGGACCGATACTGGAGATAGGCGTTAAATTCTAATGCGTCCCACCATCTGAAAGGAAGCAGATTCTTCGACCCCGCTTTCGCGGGGTCTCAGAATGACCTCAAAGAAACGCTAGTCAGATAATGAAAATCAATTTAAGCTCTTTTGTATCTAAAAAAACGCCTCTTGTTCTTTTTGTTTGCGAGAAAGACCTTTTTCTTCCCAACATTCCGGAAGGGAAAAAGATTCTTGAAGATGCAAAAGGACAAGGATTCACGGGCAAAGAGTTCTCCACCGCCACTCTTCAGCCTGCAAGCGGCTCTCCTTCCAGTTTGGTTGTCCTTGTGGGTCTGGGAGATAAAAAAAATATAAGTTCGGAAACGATCCGCAGAGCCGGCGCTACCGCAGTCAAAAGGGTTCGATCCCTGGCGCAGAAGTCTTTTCAGGTTCTAAATCCAAACCTGTTGAAAAATGTCTCTTCAGAGATCTATGCCCTGACCGAAGGATTGGTACTGTCGGACTATGCCTTCAACAAATATAAATCCAATAAAGAAGAAAAGATGTTGCCGGAAGAAGCGACCCTGATCGTTTCTGAAAAATACTTAGATTCTGCTAAAGAGAGCGTGCATCTCGCCAAGATTCTTTCCGAATCGGCCTGTTTTGTGAGAAACCTGGTGAATGAACCGCCCAGCCATATGACGCCCGGAAACCTTGTCTCTCTGGCCAAAGAAGTTTGGAAAGAGGGAAAATCTTCCAGTGTCTCGATTAAAATTTATGAGAAGGAATCGTTAGCCAAAATGGGAATGGGTTCTTTGCTAGGCGTCAACCGCGGCAGCGCGGAACCTCCTTTCCTTGTCCATCTCCATTATAAACCGCAAGGAGCGCGTCAGTCAGTCGCTCTGGTCGGGAAGGGAATCACGTTCGATTCCGGCGGTCTTTCTTTGAAACCGGCGGAAGCGATGGAAACCATGAAGATGGATATGGCGGGCGCCGCTTCCATTCTGGGCGTGTTTCGAGCGATCCCGCAAATAAAACCGAAAGTGGAAGTGCACGGGATACTCGCCCTCACGGAAAATATGCCCGGAGGAAAAGCGTACAAGCCGGGAGACATTTTGAAAGCGATGAACGGTAAAACGATTGAGGTTTTGAACACGGACGCCGAAGGACGGCTCGTCTTGGCCGACGCGTTGGCCTACGCCGGCAAACTAAAACCGGACGTCACCATTGATATTGCGACGTTGACGGGAGCGTGCATCATCGCTTTGGGCAGTCTGGTCGCGGGAGCGATGGGAAATGACGATACTCTGTTCCAGCAGATTCAAAAAGCGGGCGAAATGTGCGGAGAAAAGTTTTGGCAGTTGCCTTTAATATCGGACTACAAAGAGGGACTTAAATCTCCTGTCGCGGATATCAAAAACATCTCTTCCGTTCGGAAAGAAGCTGGATCCATTATTGGCGGTCTTTTCTTACAGGAATTTGTGAACGGAGGGCATTGGATCCATCTGGATATTGCGGGACCCGCATGGAGCGACAAAGAGTTTCACTACCTTTCGCAGGGCGGAACAGGGTTTCCAACCCGCACACTTCTGCATTACCTGCTGTCTATTTAACGGTGGAGAGGCCGCCGCGGCGGCTGAATGAGACGGCTACGAAAAGAGCGACCAGGCAGACAATGACGACGGTCCCTCTTGTTCCCAGAGCAAGATCGCGCATGGCGATGGGCGCAATCAGGATCGCCACAAGGTTCATGACTTTAATCATGGGGTTTAAGGCAGGTCCGGCAGTATCCTTGAAAGGGTCTCCCACGGTGTCCCCAATCACGGAAGCTTTGTGAGAGTCCGTCCCTTTACCGCCTAAATATCCATCCTCAATTTTCTTTTTAGCGTTGTCCCAGTTAGCGCCGGCGTTGGACATGTAAACCGCGAGCAACTGGCCCGTGACAATCGCGCCGCCCAAAAATCCGCCTAACGCGCCCACGCCCAGTGTGAATCCAATTAAGATGGGCGAAAATATAGCCAAAATTCCGGGACCTAAAAGTTCTTTTTGGGCCATCGCCGTCACAATGGAAACGCAGCGGGCGTAGTCCGGCCTTTCTTGACCTTCCATAATGCCGGGATGTTCCCGAAACTGGCGGCGCACTTCTTCCACAACTCCAAATGCCGCTCGTCCCACCGCCTTAATGGAGAACGCGGAAAAGAGGAACGGCACCGCGGCGCCTAACAGAAGACCCACAAAAACTTTGGGCTGGTTCATTTGGATGCCCGATTCCAAGAGATGCGCCTCATCAATAAAAGAGCGGAAGAGAGCGATGGCCGCTAGTACCGCGGTTGCAATGGCTAAACCTTTGGTTAACGCTTTGGTTGTGTTTCCGATTGCGTCCATCCAGGCTAAAGTTCGTGCGGCTTTCTCTTCCTGCTGGATTCCGGACATCTCAAAAATGCCGTGAGCGTTGTCCGTAATGGGACCGTAAGTGTCCATCGCCAAAATGTACCCTGTGGTCGTCAACAGACCTAACCCAGCCAGGGCGATTCCGTAAGTGGACAAAGCGGGGTCTCCCTCAAATATCCAAGAAGAGAATATGATCGTAGCGCTGATCGTCACAATCGCCCAGACCGTAGATTCCATCCCTTCCGCAATTCCCGAAAGGATCGTGGTGGCAGCGCCAGTTTTGGTGGCTGTGGCTGTTTCCGTGACGGGACGTTTGTCCGGATGAGTAAAGTAGTTGGTGATCCAAAGTGTGACCAGAGAAAGCGCGATTCCTAGGGTCGTGCACCAGAAGAAACGCCAGTCCGGCAGGCCCGTGTTGGGATTCTTTAAGTAGAAGAATGTGACAACGGCAAAACCAAGTACGCTGGTGAGAGAAGAAACCCAATAGCCGATCGTAATGGGACGCATGGGGTCCCGCATTTCCGATTCTTCTTTAACCTTGACGCACCAGATTCCAATCAAAGACGAGAAAACGCCCACGGCCCTCAAAAGTAAAGGGAAAAATATCAACATCAGAGCAAAGGCGGAAGCGTTTCCTCCGTAAGTGGCTTTGAAGACAGGATCCATGAGCGTGGCAGCGGCCAAAATAATAGAAGCAACAAGAGTCACTTCGTAAGACTCAAAAACGTCGGCGGCCATGCCTGCGCAGTCGCCCACGTTGTCGCCCACGTTGTCTGCAATCGTGGCGGCGTTCCGCGGATCATCTTCGGGAATGCCCACTTCCACTTTTCCAACCAAATCGCCGCCTACGTCCGCGGCTTTCGTGAATATGCCTCCGCCCACTCGCATGAAAAGAGCGGCCAGTGAACCGCCAAACCCGAACCCGACCAAAACTTTGGTCGCGTGTTCCCGAAATATAATGAATATGAATGTCGCTCCCAAAAGTCCAAACCCTACCGTAAATAGACCTGAGACCGCGCCGGCTCGGAACGCCAGTTCCATGGAAGCCTTAAAACTTTTTAGAGCAGCAGCCGCGGAACGAACGTTGCCTTTAACCGCCAGCCACATCCCAACAAACCCCGCTCCGTAGGAAGCCAGAACCCCCATCAAAAATGAGAGGGAGATACCTAACGGAATCCATTCCAAATTGGGATCGTTTGCGTAGACCCTTCGGTACATCAGGAACAGGCCAACCGCTAACGCGATGACCAGCAAGCACATGGTTCTAAACTGTTGGCTTAAGTAAGCCATCGCGCCTTCTTCGATCGCTTTGGCCACTTCCCGCATTTTAGGAGTTCCAGAATCTTCTTGGATCACTTTCCACGCAAGAAAAATTCCATAAAAGATGGCGACTAGACTGGAACCCAAAACAATCCAGAGGATGTTCCATTCCGTGGCGCCTAACGTCGGCAAAATAATGCGCGCTTCATTCATTCGATTTAGGAATAGCGACTAAAATTAAAGGCGCTGTATTGTAACATAAATGTCAAATTTCTTTCAAACGGAAATTAGGAAATTAGGGACAGCGCCCAAAGGGCGCTGTCCCTAATTTCCTAGATAAGCGTTTTGAACCAGCTCATTTTTGAGGAGGCTGGGGCCGCTGCCTTCCAGAACGATTTTGCCGGTTTGCAGAACGTAAGCGCGGTGAGCCAGGGATAGGGTTTGGTGCGCGTTTTGTTCTACGAGAAGGATTGTGGTTCCCAACGCGTTGATCTGACGGATCGTCTGGAAAATTCTCTCCACAAAAATTGGAGCTAACCCCATGGAAGGTTCGTCCAACATCAAAAGTTTGGGATCGGACATTAAAGCGCGCGCAATCGCCAGCATCTGCTGTTCCCCTCCGGAAAGAGTGCCGCCTAACTGTTCCTGTCTCTCTTTCAGAATCGGGAAGAGGGAGAAATTTTTGTCTAATCGTTCCCGCATTTTTTCCCCGTCCAGGTAAGCGCCCAACTCCAGGTTTTCCCGCACCGTGAGACGGGAAAATATTCTGCGCCCTTCCGGAACGTGCGCGATCCCCAACGCGCTGATCTTGTGCGCGGGCAGGTGATGGATCCTCTGACCTTGAAAAAGGATCGTGCCGCTCTCGACTTTGAGCAAACCGGAAACCGTTTTTAGAAACGTGCTTTTCCCGGAACCGTTGGCGCCAATGAAGGCCACGATCTCTCCTTGTTTCACAACCAAAGAAACGTCGTAAAGCGCCTGTATCTTTTTGCTGTAAACGACAGACACTGAATCACATTGCAGCATGGGGCGCTCCTAAGTAGGCCTCAATCACGTCCGGATTATTTTGGATTTCTTTGGGTTTCCCTTCCGCGATCTTAACCCCGTGATCCAGAACGACCACACGGTCGGAAATTCCCATCACGACCCGCATCTGATGTTCTATGAGAAATAGGCTCACTCCTTCCTGCCGTATTTTTTCAATTAAATGGATGATCTCCTG
>JACPSV010000220.1 GCA_016193115.1 Elusimicrobiota bacterium | reverse complement strand
ATCGTGCCGATGAATCCGACCACTCCGGGCTTGTCCTGGTTGGTTAGAACGATGAGATGACCGTCCGGAATCACATCCACAGGAAGGTCGTCAATGCGCACGATGCGCAAATTGCCGCGCGACAGAACCGTGCCGGAAACAGATTTGGATAGGGTCTCCGTGCGTACGGTAACCGTAATGAGAGAGGTGTAATCTTCCGCCTCCGCAAGCACGGTCTCTTCAATGCGAATGCCGCGCTCTTGAGCTAAGGGAACGGCGTTGACCCAGTTCACTTCCGCCTTTTCCAGAGCGCTGGAAAGAACTCCTCGAATGGCGGAAAGGGTGAGCAGGTTCCGGACAGGAGCGGGAAAATCGCCGGAAAACTCTACCCGAACCTTCTGCACTCCTTTGGTCACAATTTGAGAGACGAATTGTCCTAACTTTTCGCTAAGATTGAGGTAGGGCGTAAACCGTTCCAGCATCTCCAACTCTAAAGAAGGCAGGTTCACGGCGTTGCGGATCAATCCTTTCTCAAAGAAATCCCGGATGGAAAGAGCTAAATCCTGGGCTACCTTCGTTTGAGCTTCTTCCGTAGAGGCTCCCAAATGGGGCGTGAGAATAACGTTCTCTAAAGGATAAAAGGCGCTGTTGGAAAGGGGTTCCGTGCTAAAAACGTCCAAAGCGGCGCCCCGTATCTTCTTTGAGGCTAAGGCTTCGATCAAAGCAGTTTCGTCTACCAGTTCTCCCCGGGCGCAGTTGATTAAGCGGGCGTCCGGTTTCATCTTGGCCAGAGATTCGGGATTGATGATGTGGCGCGTTTGTTCGGTGGCAGGAAGATGAAGGGAAAGGTAATCCACGTTTTTTAAGAGCGATTCAAAATCTGCCGCCTCCACTCCAAAAGATTTCATATGAGTGTCAGAAACGAACGGGTCGTACGCCATCACTCTCATGCCGAACGCGAGCGCTCTTTTAGCCACTTCTTTCCCGATGCGACCAAACCCAGCGATGCCCAACGTTTTTCCCAGAAGTTCCGATCCCATGAACCGGTCTCTCTTCCAGAGTCCCTTGCGGAGAGAAGCGTCGGCTTGGGGCACGTTTCTCGCTGAGGCCAGAATCATGGCGAAGGTATGTTCCGCCGCAGAGATGGTGTTGCCTCCCGGGACGTTGGCGACCACGATCCCCCGCCGCGTGGCGTTCTCGATATCAATGTTGTCCACTCCCACGCCCGCGCGGCCCACATATTTTAATTTCTTTCCCTTGAGAAGAAGATCGGAATTCACTTTAGTCTTGGAACGCACCAAAAGAACGTCCGCGTCTTCCAGCTCGTTTAAGAGCTGGGCAGGATCTTTGATCTCCACCAAACGAAACGTGTTGCGGGAAGAAAGGGCCGTGAGCCCTTCCAAATCAATTCCGTCCGCTACCAGAACTTTGACCATGTTAAAAAATGTTTAGGAGCCGGCGCTGACCTTGGACGCGGAAAGAGATTCCGCCAGAGCTTCCATTCCTTTGCGAATATCTTCTTTCTGGATATAACCCATGTGAGCGACGCGCACGACTTTCCCCTTTAATTTTTCCTGTCCGCCCGCAAGAGAGATATTGTGTTTGTCCACGATCTCCTGGATGATCTTCTCTCCGTCCAACCCGTCCGGCACGATAAAAGAAGTCAGGACTTCGCAGGCGTCTTTGGGAAACATCTGGAGTCCCAGAGATTTCCCAAAAGAACGGGTATACTGAGCCAACTCTTGGGTCTCTTTCCAGACCGTTTGAATCGTTTTTTCCCGGATGAGGTTCAAACTGACGTTGACAGACCGGATCAAAGAGATGGCAGGCGTGAACGGCGTTTGCCCGCTATGGAAAGCTTTCTCGATGGCGCGCAAGTCCCAATAGAAGCGCGGGGACTTGGCAGAAATCACAGAGCCCCATCCCTTTTGGCTCACGGCAACAAAAGCTAAACCGGGCGCTGCCATAAGTCCTTTTTGAGAGGCGGATACCACAACGTCCAATTTCCAGTCGTCCATATAAAGTTCCTGTCCGCCTAACCCAGAAATCGCGTCCACCACTAAAATTGCGCTGGTTTTGGAAACGATCTTCCCGTATCCCTGAACGTCGCAAGCCACCGCCGTGGAAGTATCGGTATGCGTGCAGAAAACCGCGCGCACGTCCAAATTTTCCCTTAACGTTTT
This sequence comes from Elusimicrobiota bacterium, assembly GCA_016193115.1. GTDB lineage: Bacteria > Elusimicrobiota > Elusimicrobia > 2-02-FULL-39-32 > 2-02-FULL-39-32 > JACPSV01. The sequence goes on along the minus strand of JACPSV010000220.1, from coordinate 224 downwards.
TTCCAGTTCCGCAGGTTTGACCGCAGAACCCCACTCCGACCGCACAGGAACAACGTTCGCGCCAAATGTCGTTAGGATTTTGACCCACCGTTCGCCAAACGCGCCGCAGGCCAGGACCACCACCTTGTCGCCCGGCGAGACCAGATTGGCGACCGCGCATTCCATGCCGCCCGTTCCGGAAGAAGCCAGCACAAACACTTTCTCTTTGGTTTGGAACACGTACT
>JACPSV010000293.1 GCA_016193115.1 Elusimicrobiota bacterium | reverse complement strand
GACAAACTCCACAGTGCTCTGGCCGCCCCACTCCGCGAACTCGAGCGCTTGCGCGTTTCCCGCCAGAGGGGCGGGTTCGACGCTAAAAATCTTTTCCAGAGACCCAATCTTGGTCAGGCCTAAAACTTCCAATGAAAGCAGGAGAGAACATTGGCTATAGGGAACGGAGTCCGCCTCTTTCTTTCCGGATTCCCCGGCCAACTCTTCCGCCTGCCAAGTGAGATAGTGAGGAAGAAAAATCGTGGGAATTCCGCAACGAATCGCGGCCATGAGTTGCCCCACCAACGAAGGCACCGACCAAGGGATCATCACCAATCCTTTGAGGTTCTCTTCCTGGGTAATCAGCTCCACCTGGTCGGCAACCATGTCCCTGGCCGGCAGAGGATAGTGATTGGCGTCCGTGCGCGATCCCGTGGAGACCCGATCCTTTCCGTCCGCATAGTGGAGGAGGTCTAACGGTTCATACCCGCCGGTCAGGCCAAAGAAGAGAGGCGATCCTCCCTGAATGGCGATCGCCTTTTTTAGACTGTCCAAAAAAGATTCATGGGACGCCGCAAACCGGGGCGAGTTCCATCCCAGTATCCCAATTAAGGACGCATTGATTTCCGGCTTCTCCACGGCAGGCGGAGTTTCAGATTGCGCTGGTTTTTTCTTTTTCATAAATTGCCCGCTCCCCTGTCATTCCCGCGAAAGCGGGAATCTAGTCGGCGGAAAATCAGTTCTGGATTCCCGCTTTCGCGGGAATGACGTAACACATACTTTCATCTAAAACAAAACGAAAGGGTATTATACTACTTTTTCTTCTTATTTTTATTATCTTTCCAGAGTTTATATTCAATCGAGTCTACAAGGGCAATCCAGGACGCGTCAATAATGTTTTCCGAAACACCAATACAACCCCACTCATCTTTTTCGTCGCGCGATTGGATAAAAACGCGCACCCGGGCTTTTGTGCCGGCCGCCGCGTTGATCACGCGCACCTTAAAGTCCGTCAACGCCACCGAACGAAGGGACGGATAAAAATGTTCCAGAGCCCTCCGCAACGCGTTGTCCAAGGCGTTTACGGGACCGTCTCCCTCCGCCACCGTGTACTGTTCCACTCCCTTCACTTTCAATTTTAAGGTCGCTTCCGAGACCACTTTACCGTGAGCGAGATCCTTCTCATCGCTGACCCTGAACCCTTTGAGATCAAAGGAAGGACGGTGCAATCCCAACGTTTTTAACACCAGCATCGCAAAAGAAGCTTCCGCTCCTTCAAACTGATGCCCTTGATGCTCCATTTTCTTGACGATCTCGATCACCTGTTTGAGCGCCCGGCTGTTCCGTGAGAAATCCAGATCCAACTCGCGCGCTTTGAGCAGAATGTTGGACTGGCCGGACAGTTCCGAAATTAGGATTCTGCGTGTATTCCCCACCCAAGAAGGATCAATATGCTCGTAAGTCTTCATGTGGCGGGCCATCGCGGAAACGTGTACGCCGCCCTTATGCGCAAACGCGGAGTACCCCACATAAGGCTGGTGATCGTTGGGCACGATGTTGGCCACTTCCGAGACGTAGCGCGACACCTCCGTCAGCGACTGCAACTGTTTTTCGGAAAGCACGTCGTATCCCAGCTTGAGCCGCAGGTTCGCCGCAATGGAAATGAGATTGGCGTTCCCGCACCGTTCCCCGTAACCGTTCATCGTGCCCTGGACGAGACTGCACCCTTCCTGCACCGCGGTTACGGAATTGGCAACGGCGCATTCGGAATCGTTGTGGGCATGGATACCCAGAGGAGCTTGGGGAATGAATTTCCGCACCTCTTTCACAATCGCGGCGATTTGAGAGGGAATCGAACCTCCGTTCGTATCACACAAGGTTAAATTGTCCGCGCCCGCATCCCAGGCGCTGCGCAAAGCGGATAAAGCGTATTGAGGATCCGCTCTGAAACCGTCAAAAAAATGTTCCGCGTCATAGACGACTTCCAGTCCCTTAGACTTCAAAAATCTTACGGAATCGCCGATCATGCGCAGGTTCTCGTCCAAAGAGGTGCGCAAGGCATGAATCACGTGCAGGTCCCAGGACTTGCCAAATATGCAAGCCACAGGCGTTTTCACTTTCACGATCGCCAGCAGGTTTTCGTCCCGATGGGCGGGAACATCTTTGCGGCGCGTGGATCCGAACGCGGTCAGCCGCGCACACTTGAAAGGATAGTGTTTCGCTTCATGGAAGAAGACCTCGTCTTTGGGGTTCGATCCCGGCCACCCGCCTTCGATGTAGTGGACTCCTAACCGGTCCAACGCCGCCATGACCTTGAGTTTATCTTCAACCGACAAGGAAACCCCGGCGCCCTGGGTTCCGTCCCTCAGCGTGGTATCAAACAAACGAACAGGACTCAATTTTTTGCTCATGAATTTAAGATTTTTTCTTGCCGTCGTGATCGAGCCCAAAAGAACGATGCAAAAGCCGGACCGCGCGGTCGCAGTTGGACTCTTTGATCACGCAAGCCACTTTAATTTCGGATGTGGAGATCATCTCGATGTTGATTTTGCCATCCGCCAAAGTCTGGAACATTTGGGCTGCGACCCCGGGATGGCTTCTCATGCCGACGCCCACAATCGCCACTTTCGCCACTTTTTCTTCGCAGACAAT
>JACPSV010000292.1 GCA_016193115.1 Elusimicrobiota bacterium | reverse complement strand
CCCCTTTTTACGTCATTCCCGCGAAAGCGGGAATCTAGCTGCGGAAATTCTTCTCTGGATTCCCGCTTTCGCGGGAATGACGGCGTTTTGCAACTGTCCCGGAATAATGTCAAAGTGCTTTGGATTCTATCCCTTCTAGTTCTGTCTGGGTGTCCCTACAATTATACGCCGTCTACAATTCTCTTGCCGCAACATATTCAACGAATTGGATTGAAACCGATCAAAAATAACACCGCATTCTTTGGCTTAGAAGATAAACTGACATTACGGTTGCAGGAAGAGTTTACGCGCGGCGGGCAATACCCTCTGGTGGGCGAAGACACCGCCGACGGGATCCTAATCGCCGAAATTGACCGCTACATCAACGAACCCGTTTCCTACGATGAGAATTTGATCGTGCAAGAAAGAAAATTGTGGGTCTTGGTCCATATCCACTTTTGGGATATCGTGCAAAACAAGATCATCTGGTCCGAACCCAATCTGCAAGGCGTCCACCGTTACTTTGTGGAGTCTAAACCGGGCGGTTTAAGCGAGGAACAAGCGCGCCAAATCGTTTGGGACAAATTGGCGAGGGACATCTATCGAAGAACGATCGAAGGGTTTGGTTCCGTCACGGGCGAACTGGAACAAAAAGTGCCTCAATCCGGACCCGCGGGGAAGAAGTAGCGAATGGGGATTATTGATTCGGGTCAATTCGTTCAATCTCTGAAAGGACTTAAAGAGTTTCCGCCATTTATTCTTTTGGTGGGCGACGAAGAATCCGCGATAGAAGAGTCCTTAAGAAACGTGAAAATCCTTTTTAAGGAAATTTATGGCCAGAGCATGCCGGAATTTAACATGGAAACGTTCCACGGTGAAAAGGATGAGGCCGAGACGGTTCTGGACGCCTGCCTGACCCTGCCTCTCCTCTCCCGCAAGAAACTGGTAGTCATCCAACATTATGAGAAATCGCCGCAACGAACCAAGGAGAAGGTGGAGCATTACTGTCAGTCCGAAAACCCTTCCACGACGCTCGTTTTAGTTTGTCAGTCAAGAATCAGCCAGCCTTTCTTGCAAACCCACTGGGTTCAGCAGGTCTCAAAGAAAGGTCTGGTGGTTAAGTTTTGGAGACTGTTTGACTCTAAAAGACCGCAGTGGATCGCGGAGGAATGCGCCAAGCGCCGCAAGAAGATATCCTCTTCAGCGGCGCTTTTACTTTCGGAAATCGCCGGGGAAACGCAGGGCGAAATGAGATCGGAGATAGAGAAACTGGTTCTTTTCGTTTCTGGAAAAAATCAGATCGAAAGGGAAGACGTCAAACAGTCCATCCTCTCCAAACGAAATCAAACCATCTGGGACTTTGTGGAAAAAATCGAGAAAGGTGATCCTAAATCTGCGGGAATAATTTTGCAGGGCTGTTTGGATCAAGGGGAGGAACCTTTGGCGATGTTGCACCTGCTCGCCCGCTCTCTAAGAAAGAATGCGGGAAGTCTGGGCAGCCAAAAAACTGAGAGTCTCTTAAGAGAGTGTAAAAACGCGGACCGGCTCCTCAAGTCGGGAGACGGAACGGAATCTGCGGTTTTGGAAAGATTACTTTATTTGTATTCTCTCAAGCCGCTTGCGGGGCGAGCTGAGAGACTTTGAATGAGAGACGGGATTTCTTGCGGGAAGCTGTATTTTTGTGAATCAGACCCACCTTGGCGGCTTTGTCCCATGCGGAAAAACATTCCGGTAAAAGCTTCTTTGCGGCATCCAGATTTTTTTTGGATATCTCGATCTCCACGTTTTTTGCGATCGCGCGGATACCTTTTCGGAGGACTCGATTGTGACCATACCGTCGCTTCGCTTTGCGCAGTTCTTTGATTGCGGACGTGTGACGACCTGTCTTAAGTTTAGCCATAAGAGCGCTTAATATATGATAAATCAGCAGGGAAGTCAACCCTCCAACGCTCATCCTTTCTCTTCCCATCTTTTTTCAAAATGGTTTGGGAAGTTTTCTTCCGCAACGCTTCTTTCCCGGATTTTAGGGTACTTCCGAGACGCTTCCGTCGCATACCTCTTTGGCGGAGGAGCCATCACGGACAGTTTCTATACCGCATTCAGGATCTCAAACCTTTTCCGCAGGCTTTTGGGAGAGGGATCGTTCGCGTCTTCGTTCATTCCCGTTTTTACGAAGTCCCTCAAAGAAAAACCTAGGGAAGAAAGTCAAAAATTCATTGACGCAACCTTTACTTCGCTCCTGTTCGTCCTGATTTTGATCACCGCGATCGGAATTTTATTTGCTCCTATCCTGACTAATCTCATTGCTCCCGGATTCAGCGCAGAACCGCAAAAGTTTCACATGACCGTTTTGTTGACGCGCTGGACGTTCCCTTTTTTCCTCTTCATTTCTCTGGCCGCTCTGGTGAGCAGCATTTTGAACGCTCTCAAACACTTCTTTCTGCCGGCCGTGGCTCCGGCGGCTCTTTCGGTCGCGGAGATTGGATACATATTTATGGCGCTTCCGGTTCTGCTTCATTTCTTGCCGAATCTTACGATCGAAATGCAGATCGTTGGGCTTTCGATCGCCGTCGTCGCGGGAGGGGCGATCCACCTCTTGGTTCAAATCCCTACGCTCTGGAAAGAAAAACTTAAACTCCAATGGCGGTGGAACTGGAACCATCCGGAACTGGTTCAAGTCCGTCATCTCATGCTCCCGGCCATATTGGGACTCTCCGTAGATCAGATCAACGCCTTTGTGAACACGATCTGCGCCACGTTTCTGGTAGAAGGTTCCGTCACAGCGCTTTACAACTCCAACCGTTTGATGCAGTTTCCGTTGGCTCTCTTTGGCATCGCGATCGCCAGCATTTCTCTGCCCATTTTCTCGGACTATTCCGCTGAAAAAAATTATCAGAAACTGGGAGAGACGATCAACGGCGCCTTAAGAACGGTTCTGTTCATTGTGGCGCCTGCTTCTATCGGGCTCACGGTTCTCGCAAACCCTATCATCTCCCTTCTCTTTCAGCACGGAAAATTCACTTCTTTTGCGTCCGATTTGACAACCCAAGCGTTGTGGGGGTACAACATCGGACTTCTGGCTTACTCCGCGGTCAAGATTCTCGCTAACGGATTTTATGCCCTGCAGGATTCCAAGGTTCCCGCCAAAGTCGCCTGTTTCTGTATACTTCTAAACGTTGGCTTGAGCCTCTTCTTGATGGGACCTCTGGGAGTAGGCGGACTGGCTTTGGCCACCGCTCTCTCTTCCTGGGCCAACGCCTTGATTCTCTTCATCTTAATGAGGAGACGTCTTCTCCAACTCGGACTGAAACCTCTGGAACGGATTGGGGAACATCGTCTGGGCCAAACAGCTGCAAAAACTCTAATCGCATCCGGAATTTTGCTCCTGTACCTCTGGGCGCTCTCTTACTTGAAACCTTTTCTAAACCTTTTCGGGATCATCTCTTTAGGCGTTCTTGGCGGCGCGGTTCTCTATCTCCTTTTCGCAAAATTCCTGAAAATGGACGAATACCAGGTTCTCATTCAGTCCCATCTCTCTCGCAACGGTTCCATCGCCATCGAAGATCCTCAGTGAACCTGTCCCATCTGCCTCATTCGCCGGGAGTTTATCTGATGCGAGATTCTCTCGCTCATATCCTTTATATCGGCAAAGCCAAGAACCTTAAAAAAAGGGTCTCCTCTTATTTTCTCAACAAGGTTCGTCCTCCCAAGCTGAACGCGCTCCTCTCCCTTGTGAGCCAGATAGATTACATCCCGACCCATACAGAAAGAGATTGCCTCCTCCTGGAACAAAAACTCATCCACCGTTTCCAACCCCTATACAATACGGTTTGGCGGGACGACAAAACGTATCCTTATATTCAATTGACCCGGAAAGAGGACTATCCCCGGATTTTTCTCACCCGGAAGAGAAAAAAAGACGGATCCCTGTACAGGTTGCCTCCATCCGCAAACTCCTGCGATTACTCTGGCGAAAAAAGACGCTTCCTTTAAGACCCTGCAGGTTTGATTTCAGGAAGGAGGAAGTGGAGTTAGGTCTGGAAAAATCCAACCCTTCCCTATACAAGAAAGTTCAGTCCTGCATCTACCTGCACACGGAAGAATGTCCCGCGCCCTGCGTGCAGAAGATTTCTCAAAAAGATTATGCGGACATTGCCCGCAAGGCGGCCGACTTCTTTAAAGGAAATATTCAATCCCTCAAGAGCGAGATGGAAAAGGAAATGAAATCAGCCGGCGAAAAGTTAGAATTTGAGAGGGCCGCAGACCTGCGGGACAGTTTGCAATCCCTGCAAACGGTTCAGGAAAAGGTTCGGATCGCAGAAGCCGATGAGACCACGGTTTTGGCGGAAACCGAATTGAGCCGTTCCCTCACGGAACTGCAAGAAAAACTGGGACTGCCGTATCCTCCACTGCGCATGGAAGCGTTCGATATTTCCAACATTCAAGGGACCGAACCCGTGGCATCCATGGTCGTTTTTGAGCTGGGGAAACCGTTGCCGTCCAATTACAGGAAATACAAAATCAAAACAGTCACGGGACCCAACGATTTTGCGATGATCGCAGAAGTCGTGCGCAGACGGTATCGAAGACTTGCCGAGGAAGGAAAAAAGTTCCCTGACCTGATCTTGATTGACGGTGGAAAAGGGCAGCTTTCCGCGGCTCTTTCCGCGCTACGCAACCTCAAAGAGTCCGGTTTTCAGATTCCGTTCCCAAAGTTTAGAGTGATCGCGCTGGCCAAAGAGTTTGAGGAAATTTATCAAGAGAACAGGAAAGAACCCTTGCGCTTGCCCAAAGATTCTCCGGCGCTGCGCGTTCTGCAATGGATTCGAGACGAAGCCCACCGGTTCGCCGTTACATTCCACCGCCACCGCCGCGAAAACATTTTTTAATCTTTTCCCTTGATTTATTCGGGCATGTCTGTTAAGCTTAGGGCGACAATCACCCATGAAACGGACAATCCTGTTCTTATCTATCGTCGTTCTTTTGTTTGAGATGCGTGCCAGCGTAGAAGGTCGCTACGGCAAAGTTCTTTTTTATAATGAACACTCCCTACAAGGGAACGTCCAGATTCAGCAGGATTCCGATGGGCAGGAGTTTGTGACCGTCACATTCCGAAACGGCCGTCTCACGTTCCCGCGATCCGAAATCAAAGAGATTTATTTTCCCCGATCTAAACCCGAAGCAACCACCCAGTCCTGTCCACAATCCTCCTCAAACCAGTCTCCTTACGAACCGTTCATCCGCATCGCTTCCCAGAAAAATAGGCTGGATCCGGAACTCGTGAAAGCGGTGATCCGTCAGGAATCCAATTTCAATGTCTGGGACGTCTCCGGAAAAGGAGCGCAGGGACTCATGCAATTGATGCCGGAAACCGCCAAACTACTGGGAGTGGAAAATGTCTTTGACCCGTGGGATAACATCCACGGCGGAACGAAATTCTTAAGAGACATGTTGGAAATGTTTCAGGGAGACCTGATTAAAGCTTTGGCGGCTTACAATGCCGGACCTCAACCGGTGAAACGGTACGGGACGGTTCCTCCATACCCGGAAACACAAGAGTATGTGAAGAAGGTGCTTTACTACTACAAAAAATATCAAAAAAACCGGCTCTACGCTTACGAAGGAAAAGACGGGAACCTCGTTTTCTCGGATCAGCCCTACCAACCATAAACTGAATCGTCCGATGTTCGAAAAGAAACTAAAAACCTATCCCTTATTCTATCAGAAGGTCTGGAAAGAATGCCTGAAAATTCCTGTCGGCGAGACCCGAACGTACGGTTGGATCGCTCAAAAGATAGGTCATCCCGGATCAGCCCGGGCCGTGGGCCAGGCTCTCGCCAAGAATCCTTTTGCGCCCTACGTTCCCTGCCATCGCGTCACCCGCTCGGACGGCTCTTTAGGCGGATACTCCGCCAGAGGGGGCGTCGCGCAAAAACGGAAAATGCTGGAAAAAGAAAAAGTTTTATTGGATCGGAAAAAAATTATATAATTTTCCGGTAAACTTAATAAAAGGCAGGTGACTAAAAGAGTGAAAGGTAAAGTTAAGTGGTTCAGCGACCAAAAAGGTTATGGTTTCATCTCCAAGGATGACGGTTCCGGCGATGTGTTTGTGCACTACTCCTCCATTGCCGGAGAAGGTTACAAATCCTTAAGGGAAGGCGAGGCCGTCGAGTTCGAAATCACGGATTCGGACAAAGGCCCCAAAGCAGCCAACGTGGTGAAAATCACCCAAAAGTAGTCCACCCCTTCTCAACAAATTCTTAAGAGACTCTCGATTAAGTTCGAGGGTCTCTTCTTTTGTATAATGGACGATCATGACTGAGCATCAGCGAAGGAATGGTTTTACCTTAGTTGTTGTAGGAAAAAAACCATGCTAAGTATGGTTCTGCAGAAAATGTTCGGTTCCAACAACGAACGGACATTAAAACGAATGTCCCCGATTGTGGAAACGATCAACGGATGGGAAAAGGAATTCGCTCCCTTAAGCGATGAGCAGCTCCGCGCCAAAACGTCCGAATTCAAAAAAAGATTTTCCGATGGGGAATCGTTAGACGATCTCCTTCCCGAAGCTTTTGCCTGCGTGCGGGAAGCTTCCCGCAGAACGATCGGTCTGCGCCATTTTGACGTGCAGATGCTGGGCGGAATCGTCCTCCATCAAGGGAAAATCGCAGAGATGAAGACCGGAGAAGGAAAAACGCTGGTGGCCACTCTGCCCGCCTATCTGAACGCTCTCACGGGACGCGGCGTCCACATTGTCACCGTCAACGATTATCTCGCCAAACGAGACCGCCATTGGATGGGACCCGTCTTTGAATTTTTAGGGTTGACGGTGGGTTTCGTGCAGCACGATTCCCGGCCGGAAGAGAGACGCCCGGCCTATGCCTGCGACATCACCTATGTCACCAACAACGAAATCGGGTTTGACTACTTGCGGGACAACATGGTGACCCGCAAAGAAGACCGGGTATTGAAACCTCTGCACCACGCCATCGTAGACGAAGTGGACTCGATCCTGATTGACGAGGCCAGAACCCCGCTGATCATCTCCGGTCCGGCAGAAGAGTCCACGCAAAAATACTACATCATCAACCGCATCGTGCCCAGACTGAAAGGGCGGTTCGTGACGGAAAAAGAAGAGATTCAGGCCAAGTATACCGGCGAAAAACTGGAAGCCGGTTACGATTTTTTGATTGACGAAAAAGCCCATACCGCCACCCTCACGGAACAGGGCGGGGCTAAATGCGAAAAACTTTTGGGACTGAAAAATCTGTATGACGACCTCTCCGGAGAATGGATTCACCACATCACCCAATCTCTCCGCGCGCATCACCTTTACAAACGGGACGTGGATTACGTCATCAAAGACGGGGAAGTGATTATCGTGGACGAATTTACGGGACGTCTGATGCCGGGGCGGCGCTGGTCGGAAGGGTTGCACCAGTCCGTCGAAGCCAAAGAAAACCTGCGCATCGCGGAAGAAAACCAGACTTTGGCCACGATCACGTTCCAAAACTATTTCCGGATGTATCAAAAACTGAGCGGGATGACGGGCACGGCCATGACCGAAGCGGAAGAGTTTTGGGAAATCTATAAGTTGGACATGCTGGAAATCCCAACCAACAAGCCCATGATCCGCAAAGATTATCCGGACGTCATCTACCGCGGTGAACGGGAAAAGTTTGAAGCGATTTTGACGGAAATCGATTCTCTCTGGAAAGAGGGAAGGCCCGTGCTTGTGGGCACCCGGTCCATCGAAAAATCGGAAAAGCTCTCCGCCATGCTGCGCCATAAAGGGATTCCGCACCAAGTCTTGAACGCCAAATATCACGAGCAGGAAGCTTCAATCATCTCTCAAGCCGGCCGCAAGGGAACCGTCACGATCGCCACCAACATGGCCGGCAGAGGCACCGACATTGTCTTGGGTGGCAACCCTCCTCAAGCCGAAGAAGCGGATCATATCGTTCGCGTGGGTGGACTGCACGTTTTGGGCAGCGAGCGGCACGAAGCTCGCCGCATTGATAACCAGCTCCGGGGACGCACCGGCCGGCAAGGGGATCCGGGTTCTTCGCGGTTTTATCTTTCCCTGGAAGATGAGCTTCTCCGACTCTTTGGCGGAGAGAGACTGTCTCAATTCATGGACTCCAAATTCTTGCAAAGTCTTGGCGGCACCTGGCAGGAAGGGGAAGCCATCGAAAGCAGGCTGCTCAGCAAACAGATCGAATCCGCCCAAAGAAGGGTGGAAGCCATGAACTTTGACATCCGCAAACAGCTCCTCGACTTCGATAACGTCATGAACAAACAGAGGGAAGCCGTTTACGATCTGCGCAACGATATTTTGGATGGAGAAGACCTTTCTCAAAGAGTGCGGGACATGATTCAGGAATCCGTGGAAGAAAAGCTGGATCTCTGGTGTCCGGAAAAGGATTATCCGGAAGAATGGGATCTCAAAAGCCTTTCTCTCTGGCTGGAAAGGACATTCTCCCTAGAAAACCCGATCCCGGAGGAAATCAGAGGCGTCTCCCGAACCGACTTTAAGGAACAGATATTAAACCGGGTGGACGCGAACTATAAACAGAGGGAATCCAGTATGGGACCGGACATGATGCGGGGAATGGAACGGATGATCCTTCTGCACATGATTGATACCGCATGGAAAGAACATCTCTACGATTTAGACCATCTCAAGAAAGGGATCAATCTGCGCGCCTATGGGCAGAAGGACCCCAAGATCGAATATCAAAAAGAATCGTTCTCCTACTTCGAACAAATGATGAACAGAATACGGGAAAGTTCCATAGAATATCTTTTCCGCTTGAATCTTGTTCCTGCAGCGCCCAGCAGGCCAGTCCACATGGAAACAGAAAAATCGGAATTCAATCTTTCTGCGCTCTCCAAAAAGGAAGAAACACCTCGCCTCGGAAAAGAAGCGCCCTCCCTTGTGTCCCCTGTCTCACCCATCAGCGCGCCCAATCCTCTCCGCGCCGGCAACCGTTCCAACGTGACAGAAGTAGCCAAAAAGATAGGCCGCAACGACCCCTGCTTCTGCGGCAGCGGCAAAAAATACAAAAAATGCTGCGGGCGGTAACCCAACTTTTGCCATACAACTTTAAACGAGGAGTCAATTATGCCACAAGATATGATTAACCTTCAGTCTGATAATCAGAGTTCGATTTTCGACAGAATTAAACGTGTAAATGAATATAATGTTGAATTCTGGAACAGCCGTGATCTGGCCCCAATTCTTGGTTATACCGAATATAGAAATTTTGAGCCTGTCATCAAAAAAGCAATGCAAGCTTGTTTTAATAGTGGTCAAGATATGAAAAACCATTTCGTGCAATATAACGTAATGGTAGAGATTGGAAGCGGAGCAAAAAGAGAAGTCAAATGCGTTATGTTGACCCGTTACGCCTGTTACCTGATAATCCAAAATGCTGATCCATCCAAGGATACCGTGGCCAAAGGCCAAACTTATTTTGCTGTTCAGACACGCCGCGCTGAGGTTGCTGATAAGGAAAAAGAGAACGAGTTGCGTGTTTTTCTAAGGAAGGAATTGAAGGTCCATAACAGCCGTTTGGCGGGGACGGCAAAAACAGCGGGGGTTGTTACGGGATTGGATTTCGCCATCTTTCAAAATCATGGTTACATGGGACTTTACGACGGCTTGACCAAAGATGATATTCACAGAAGGAAAGGGCTCGAAAAGGGGCAACTCATCCTTGATCACATGGGAAGCACGGAACTTGCCGCCAACTTATTTCGGGCGACCCAGACAGAAGAAAAAATAAAAAGGGAGAATATTCAGGGAAAGGATAATGCCAACAGAACTCACAGGTCGGTTGGTGAGAAAGTCCGGCAGACCATCAAGGAACTGGGTGGAACAATGCCGGAAAACTTGCCTGTCGCTGATGACGTAAAGAAAATAGGGCGAAAAAATCACAAATCCATTGAGAAAATTAAATCCAAATTGACTTGAATTGTGTAAGAAATGTTGAAAAATCAATTATTGAGTGTTGCAAGAGTAATGCAATAGATACCGTTCGTCCTGAGCTTGTCGAAGGACGAGAATTGCCGATGGTGACCCGCTCATGCTTCGACAAGCTCGGCATGAACGGAGTTTTCTTTACTTATGCAACACTCAATAGCGTAAAAATATATCTAACTTCGAGAGGTGTTTTGCAGTACGATTTTCGGTAAATAGGGGAGCTTCTCCTATTTTTATAAGATACTCTATGGGAGGTGGTATATGAATATCAAGGAGGGATTTAAAAGAGCAACAAATATCGTTGGTATTTCATATATTGTTATAAGCATACCGATGTTGATGATTCTTCAAAGTAAAATTAGTGATAACTCCATAACTTTTGGGCGCATAAAATTTACAGTTGAGAAAATACAGTTCAAAGAACAACCAAAAGTTGGGCCAATTTCATATAGCAAATCTACTGTAAAAAATATGATGGGTACCGAAATATACGATATAAAAAACAAAGTTCAACAGGGAAAACCTATTTCAAACAATATGATGTTATGTTTGTTTATCTT
>JACPSV010000291.1 GCA_016193115.1 Elusimicrobiota bacterium | reverse complement strand
TCTTTTGTTTCCCTCCCTTTGAAAACCACATCATATCCCGCTGCTCTTTTCTCGCTGGTCACATAAACGATGGATTTGGAGTCCACGCCGATGTAAGTCTCCAGAAAACCGATCGCAGATTTGTAGGGAACGAATACTCTGTCAATTGTCGTCCGTGTCGCTTCCTCATGGATTGGAATCGCAGGATCATCGTTCACGCGATGAGCGAACCAGTATTGGGAATTGACGGCTTGTTGGGAATAGGCGCCGGGCCAAGTGGTGTTGACCAATATCTCTGCTTCTGCGGTGGCGGTGAGAGCAATGGATTCGTCCCGCTGGGAAGTCATTTCTTCTGGTGAAACAAGACCGTCGGCAACAGACTGTCGGTTGAGGATGTGCTGTAATTCATGAATCAGGGAGAGGACGGCCTGCGGGACTCTGCCGTTCAGGCGGGAGCGGTTCAGGATGACATATCCTGAACCATCCTTAAACGTGATGGCCATGGCTCCAAAGAAGGCATGGTCAGAAACAATGATGCCCTTCAGATTTCTGGGCCAGCTCCTGTTAGCTGATTGGATGATTTGGATCGCTTGAGACATCAGTTCTCTGTCTTGTGGAGTGTTAGCGCCTTCAAAAAGATTGTCCGGCACTGAGGATCGTCCCGCTCTTGACCTTAGTTCCCGCATCACGCGATCTTGCGGCAGATTCATCAGTTGATTTATCTCTTCGTTGACAGCGACGCTCATGCCCGTAGCAGCCCATGACACGGTAGAGGCGCCACCAACGAAAACAGGCAGGCAATTCAGAAGAAGGACAAGCGCGGTAATCGCGGTAACCGTCCTCAACGATTTTGGCGCCCGAAAAGAGCGCCAAACGAGCATCCATGGAGCCATCCATGAGCGCATACCCGTCGGCTTGACTGCATGGGGTTGTTGTGGTATAACTTGAGTGGAAACACGCATGAGTTTACTTAAAGATTCTCGAAAAGAGTTGATTGGTTCAGCGTTTGTCAACATAGGCACTTTGCTCATAACCGCGGGCGCCATCAGCGAATCGTTTATGAAGTTTAATTTTTCCACAAGAGTACTCATCTTTTGTTTGGGGATGTTTGCCTTTGCTTGGGGAGTGTTCATATTTCCTAACAGAGACAACAAGGAGGTTAGCTGAGATGATAGTATCGATAAGCTTGGCAATATTTGT
>JACPSV010000225.1 GCA_016193115.1 Elusimicrobiota bacterium | reverse complement strand
TTTTTCTCCAGATCATGTCCGGGAAAATGGCGGTGAGAACTTTCCCAAACGAGGAATCCAGTTCCGTGGTTCCTCCTCCGCTGCCGCGGTACATGATTTGGTATTCGGGCGGAAATCCGCCGACTTTTCCATCCGATTCCGAGGAGCGTACCCACATGCCCTGCTTGGAGAAGAAAATTGCCCGATTGTGGTTGACGTCACCCACGAAGTGACCCCAGAACGGAATCAGAAGAATTGTTGCCGTCAGCACGGTCAAAAGCGTTTTGATACGCGTACTCTGTAGGGCAATTCTCAGGAACCACCAGACGCTGGATCCCCAACAGAGGAGAAAAAAAGTCCAGGTCGTGAAAAAGTGGGGGCTTTCGTTCGGGTTCTTCATACCGTCCCTGCCTTGACACCAATCGAACTGTCTCAAGATTCGAATCGCCACAAGAATGACAACGGTTACTGTCACAACTCTTAGAATTGGTTTGATCCACTTTCTTGTTGGGTTGGACGTCTCATCGGCCGGTTTGAATTCACCCGCGCCTGAGATTTGTTTTTCGGGCATGGGGCAGTACAAAACCAGGGCCGCATTGAAACCGGCTAAGAGCCAGAATGGCGCTCCGGAGGATACAAAGCGCATGGAGACGTCCGTAATGTTGTGAATCAACATGCCTAGAAATCCCGAGACGGTTCCCAGCATGTAGTACGCTTCCTCCGGAAACTTTTTCTCTGATTTACCGGGTCCTGCGCGCGCCGGTTGAGTTGTGAGCATACTCAATGCGCGGTAGACGCCGATGCTAATCATTGCAATCATCCAGATCCAGAGTCCCATTCCCACAATTCCTTCATCCATCCAGACTTCCAAGTGTTCGTTTTCGGAATGATCCGTTTCGGTATTGTGTTTTCCTTCAATGTGGAAGATGGACGGCCTGCGATAGGCAGGGTAAAGAACCCAATATGTGCCGATGCCGTTTCCCAAAATAGGTTTCGCGTTGATCATCTCCCAGGTTGAAAGCCACGTGTACATTCGGAACGTAAATGAGGTGACGTCTCCGCGGTAAAAGACTCTTTTAACTACATAACCGCCCAACGCCAATATCACGAATCCTGCGCTGGCAAAGACGGCAATCCTAACTTTTCTGGATTCCACAAAAAATCGGATCACAAGGAACGAGAACACGGCTGTGCCTCCGATCAATCCCATTGCAGGACCTTTAGACCCCGTCCAATAAATGTTTGCCAGAGTGAGTACGATCAGAGGAAGAATATAAAACTGGCGATCTTTGAGATA
>JACPSV010000224.1 GCA_016193115.1 Elusimicrobiota bacterium | reverse complement strand
TACGTTGGCCAGCGCCGGTTCTCTGGTATAGAACGCGCGCGCCGCCCTTCCTGAAGATGAAGGAGAATCGGAAGAGAGTAACCGGTCAATGATACTATTAGAGTTGTAACTTTCTATATCTTCCTCCGACACAAAACCATCAAAATAGTTCAAAATTACATTGGTATATCTGCCTGGTGGGAATATTTGCCCTCCCATCCTTCTAACAAAAGCATGTTCACCGACCAAATCTCCATAATACTGATCTATAGAAAAAAGAATGGCTTGTGAGAGCGGCCTTTCTAACCCCATTTCCCCAAACTTGCGCGAATGTTCCAGAACCGATCGGGAAAACCGTTCCTGTGTTCTCATGGAGACGATATAAAGGGAAGCTTCGGGATAGTGTCCTCTATATTCTCTCTCAAATGCTTCCACAGCGCGGGTCAGTTTCTGAAAGTCTTCATAACTGAGATCCAGAGTATTTAAGACCCTCTCATTGTTTTCTTGGACGCTCTGCGGAATAAACAGGGATGCGGGACGGACGCCAAATATAGGAGCAAAGATATTGAATAGAGCGTGCACAATGGAGAAAAGGGTCACGCCGAGAACCAGCGCTTGATTCCAACTGGCAATCTCACCCCAAAATGGCATTGGAAATCCCATGCCGTGCAGCCAGCCGGAGAAATCGCCCCACAATGGCAAAGGAATTCCCAAAGCAAAGAAAATGGCAGGAACGAAGAACGCTCCTACCATCCCAAAACCCAAGACTCGATAAGCTTTATATTCTAGTGGTTTCCTGCCTTTATGGGATCCGCTGAAGAAGTAGGAACTCTTGAGCGCCCACCACACCACGGGAGCCACCAAAATCGGGGCAATCCAATGTCCCGTCGCAAGCAGCGACCAGAACGAAAACCCCACCACGGTCCAGAACCCTTTGACGGTCAGCCCCCCTCCCGTGACCTCTTGAACAATTCCCTTCTCAAGAAGTTTCTTATGAACCCACTTGTTCAGTATGGGAACAAATAGGACGATCTCCCAATGAGCTAGAACCACATCGTAAAACCAAAGCACAAAACCGCTTACTAGAGGATGTAT
>JACPSV010000223.1 GCA_016193115.1 Elusimicrobiota bacterium | reverse complement strand
TGGGAAGAAAGGGATTTTGACAGGAGCGCGGAATACGCGGGACGGCGTGACGGCCGTGAACGACGGGTTTGGGAACATTTCCAGGAGCGTAACACATCAAACTTACGATCTCATCAACGGGCAAGCAAAGGTCAAAACGGTCACCACTTCCACGGAGATCAACAATATAGACGGGAGTTTCTCAGTTAAAGATCAATCCGTTTCCAGTGAAGTGACTTACGATTATGGGGACAAAGATGGAAAGAAAGGGATATTAGTTGGCGCTGAGAACACGCGGGATGGAGTGACGGCGGTGGACGACGGGTTTGGGAACATCTCCAAAAGCGTGACACATCAAATTTATGTGATTGTGAACGGACAGGCAAAAGTGAAGACGGTGGGCACGCATTCAGAAATAGACAATATAGATGGGAGTCACTCCCTGGCGGAGGGATCTGTGGACAGCGTTGTGACCTACAGTTATTGGGGAGAAAAGGATGTTTCCGGAAAGGAAGTTGCGGTGGACGGCAAGAAATCTAACACTTCGGACAGGAAAGTGGGTACTCTGGCCAAAGCGGTAAACACGGTTCCGGGCGTAACCGTGATGGACGACGGGTTTGGCAACAGAACGACCAGCACCGCCACACAGACCTACACAATCGTGAACGGTCAAGCGAAAGTGGAGACGGTAACCACCCATACGGATATCGTGAACATGGATGGGAGCCGAAGTATCGCTTCCTTTATAGATCCCAGAGATGGGACGGAGAGGAACGCGCAGGACAGCGTGGTGACCTATACGTACGGAGATCGGGAAATTAAAGGAGCCGACGGTAAACTGAAGACGTATAAAGGGGTACTCGTGAACGCCGCCTCCACGGCCGGAGCGAGTCTCATGGACGACGGGTTTGGCAACGTCAGTATCAGTACCAGCCGTCAGACCTACGCGATTATCAATGGACAGGCAAAAGTGAAGACCGTGACCTCGGGAAGCGAAGTGTTTAATGTGGATGGCAGCCATAGCGTGAGTTCCTACACGGACTCTAACGGTATAGAAAGACAGACGCAGGATAGTACCATCACTTACAGCTATTGGGGCGAACAAAACGCGGATGGCAGCGAGATTGCCATTGACGGAAAGTTGTCCAACACCAAAGATAAAAGAAAAGGATCTTTAGGGAAAGCCACGGCCACGCAAGGGGTAACCGCGATCGTAGATTTCTCTGGGAACATGACGGTCTCTCGCAGCGACCAGACCTATG
>JACPSV010000222.1 GCA_016193115.1 Elusimicrobiota bacterium | reverse complement strand
CGTGGGATGAACTCCCCTCTTTATTAAAAGGGGAAAGGGAGCTTATATCTGGGACCAGGACGGGAACCGTTACACGGATTTTGTCGGTTCCTGGGGACCTCTGATTCTCGGTCATTCTGCGCCTGACGTGCTTGCGGCCGTGAAAAAACAGATGGGTGACGGGTTTTCTTTCGGAGCGCCGACTCAACTGGAAATTGAGCTGGCAAACCTGGTTTTGGAAGCGTTTCCCTCCATGAAAAAAGTGCGATTCGTATCCTCTGGAACGGAAGCGGTGATGACTGCTTTGAGACTCGCACGGGCTTTTACCAAACGGGACAAGATCCTCAAATTTGAAGGCTGTTACCACGGCCACTCCGACGGTCTACTGGTTCAGGCAGGTTCTGGCGCCATGACGTTGAACGTTCCCAACTCCGCAGGAATCCCAAAAGGATACTTGCAAGAGACGATTGTGCTTCCTTACAATGATCTCAAACTTCTGGAAAACACATTTAAGAAGAGAGGCCGGGAAATTGCCGCCGTGATTTTGGAACCTGTAGTAGGCAACATGGGAGTGGTCTTGCCAAAACCGGAATTTTTGGAAGGGGCGCGCAGGATCACTCAGAAGTGGGGCTCCCTTTTGATTTTTGACGAAGTGATCACAGGGTTTCGTCTCTCTTATGGTGGGGCACAAGAACTTTTTAAAGCCAGACCGGACATCACCTGTCTGGGGAAAATTATTGGAGGAGGATTCCCTGTGGGGGCTCTGGGAGGAAAAAGAGAAATTATGGATCGTCTTTCTCCTTTGGGAACGGTCTATCAGGCCGGCACCCTTTCCGGCAACCCCATCGCCATGACCGCAGGAATTGCCACATTAAAAACTCTTAAAAAAACGAACCCTTATTCCCAATTAAAGCAACGAAGCGAAAAATTTACGCGGGATATCCTGAAACTTGCCCACGAAAAAAAATTACCTGTCCAAATGAACCAGATCGGTTCCATGTTCACTCTTTTCTTTACCGGTCAGCCCGTAACGGACTATTCTTCTTCCAAAGCTTCAAACACTCAACAATATTCCAGATTTTTTCATTCCCTCCTGCAAAACAAAATCTATTTCCCCCCGTCCCAATTTGAAGCCGCTTTCGTCTCTGCCGCGCACACGGACGCAATCCTGGAAAAATCCAGTTCTGCAATCTTAAATTCTCTGAGCAAAACTTTCTCGAGGTAACCCGTAACCCATGCCAAACATTTTTCCATTCCAAGCGTTCCGGTACGACTGCTCCAATCCCGAACTCGCCAAGCGGGTCTGCCCTCCTTACGATGTGATCGGCGCAGCGCAGGAAACAAAACTGCGCCGCCAGAAAATAAATGCAATTCAAATTGAGCTGCCCGCGGGCGGCCCCATGACAAAATATAAGAATGCCAACACAATTTGGCAGGGCTGGAAAAAGGGGGGCGTGGTGCGACAGGATTCCGTTCCCGCTTTCTATGTTTACCAACAAGATTTTTCTCTGAACGGAAAACAAATCTCGAGGCGTGGATTTTTCTGCGAGCTGGAAATAGAAGAGCCGGGAAAGGGATCTGTTCTCAGACACGAGCTGACTCTTTCCAAACCCAAAGAAGACAGACTCCATCTCTTAAAAAGCATTAAAGCGAACACCAGTCCGATTTTTGGTTTATTTAAAGACTCCAACCAAACCATCCGAAAAATTTTAGAGAGCGCCTGCAAAGAAAAATTGCGTTTAAGGATGGAGAGAGGGTCATGCACAGTCTCTGGACTCTGACGGACACTCATGCGCTTGCGCAAATTCAGAGAAACTTAAAACGGATCCCCGTGTTGATCGCGGACGGGCATCACCGGTACGAAACTTCCTGGAACTATTCCCGCGAGTTTGGCAAGGAATCAAAAGGCGCTCAAAGGATGCTCTTCTACTTAAATCCCATGGAGGATCCCGGCCTGGTGATTTTCCCGACCCACAGGGTATTGAGGCAGAACAACAACCTGAATTTCGACGCAATCGCGGCGCGCATAACACAGAGTGATGGGATATTTTCCCTGTCGTCCGTCCGCGCTCAGAAACCCGCGCCTCCCGATCCGGATAAAAAGGAGTGTTTCGTTCTCACGGACGGAAAAAAACAGGCCGCGGTACGGATAAAATCGTTATCCTCAGTGAAACGAGCGCTAGAATCGCCGTCCCAAGAATCTTACAAATTGCCGCTCGTGCATCTCCATTCCCTTCTTTTGCCGGAGTTGAAGAAAGAAGATTTTTTTTATACCCACGACCTCCATGAAGCCGTACAGCGAGCCAAAAAGAAAAGAACGCTCGCCATCCTTGTTCCGCCCACATCCACTCAGGAACTTTACCGTGTCGTGAGCGCCGGTGAACTGATGCCGCAAAAATCCACATACTTTTACCCCAAACTGATCACCGGCATCCTCTTCCGATCCCTGGAATAGAGAAAAAGAAGGTGCTGACACCTACCTACAAACTATTCACCCAGTGGATAAAGCGGTACCCTGTCATCCCTTTCCTCTACCGCATTCCATTCGAAACAGATCCATTCCAATTATTTTTGTCTTCGTCATCGAACCGGAAAACCACTTTCTTTCTGGGCAGCGGACAGGGAGGCCCGCAAAGCCGTTACTCCTACTTCCCCCTTTCCCAACCCGTAGAGCGCTTTACCGCCCACACCCAAAACACATTTGAGAAAGAATGGAAATCCCTACAGAAATATCTAAATCATCATCAAGTACCGCGACTGTCCAAAGAATGTCCGCCATTTTACGGCGGCGCGGTAGGCGCCTTATCCTACGACTGCGGCCGCACCTTCGAGAAAGCATGGAAGAGCCCTTCGCCGCCAGACACTCTCCATTTCCCTCTCCTAGATATGGCAGTCTATGATGATCTCCTCTGCTATGACCACCAAACCAATGAGATCACACTGATCTCATGTCTCCGAACAACCGGCAAGCGAAGCGATCCCAAACACCTCTACGAATCCCAAATAAAAAAACTCACTCAATTTCACCGCAGCATTCAGGAGGGAGAAACCTTTCTTGCGGAGCGTCGGA
>JACPSV010000263.1 GCA_016193115.1 Elusimicrobiota bacterium | reverse complement strand
TTGACGACGGGCAAAGATTACATCCATTTCGCTTGGTGGCTCTCCCTCTTTCCGGGACTGGCAATATTGGTCACGGTATTGGCATTTAACCTTTTAGGCGAGGGTTTAAGAGATGTTGTGGATCCTCGGACGAGAACATGAATACTTCACTTCTAGAAGTTAAGAATCTTTCTGTGGAATATTGGCGGGGGAAAGAAAAAATTCCTGCTTTGAGAAACATTTCTCTTCGCCTGAATACACAAGAGACTCTGGGCATCGTGGGGGAGTCGGGGTCGGGCAAAAGTACGCTCGCTCTGGCGATTCTCCGATTGATCTCATCTCAGGAAGGACGCGTGACACAAGGAGAAGTCCTGTGGAAAGGTAAAAATGTTTTGTCTTTTTCCTTTGAAGAGTTCCGCAAATTAAGAGGAAACGAGATCGGGATTGTATTCCAAGACCCTTTCTCATCCTTAAACCCCGTCCACACGCTGGGAAAACAAATCGAAGAGGCGATCCTCGTTCACAATCCTTGCCCGCCTAAAGAATTGAGAGAAAAAACGATTGAACTTTTCCAGCGGGTGCGTCTGGACGATGCGGAACGGATCTATCACTCTTACCCGCACCAGATTTCGGGAGGGCAGAGGCAACGGGTTTTGATTGCGATGGCGATCGCAAACCGGCCGGAACTTCTGATCTGCGATGAAGCCACAACCGCGCTGGATGTCACCATCCAGAAGGAAATTCTGGAACTTCTTCTCCGGTTGCAATCCGAACTGAAAATGGCTATCCTATTGATCACGCACCATTTAGGTATCGTCGCGCACTATTCTAGCAGGGTCTCGGTGCTTCAGAGAGGCGAGATTGTAGAAGAGGGAAACACCCAAGAAGTTCTCAAAACACCGCAACATGCGTATACTCAAGAGTTGCTTAGTTCCCTAGTCAATGAACCCAATCGTAGAAGTTAAAAATCTTTGCAAGAGTTTTCCGATCGAAAGAGGGATTTTCCAAACTTATGGGGCGGTGGACGCTGTGCGGAAAATCTCGTTTTCTATCTCTGCGGGAGAAATTGTGGCTTTGGTGGGAGAGTCGGGCAGCGGCAAATCTACGATCGGTCGTCTCATTCAGGGTCTGATACAATCGTCTAGCGGGGAAATTTTCTTGGATGGAAAAGACGCCTCTTCCCTTTCTTCCCTGCAAAGGGCTCATCTCGTGCAGACAATTTTTCAGGATCCTTACTCTTCTCTCAACCCTAAACGATCTGTAGGATCCATCCTGTTAGAAGCCGTCAGGCAATCCCAAACGAGGATGGATCCGGACGAGGAAATAGCGCAGGTTCAAAACCTATTAGAATCTACGGGTCTGCCAAAAAACATATTTCAGGATTATCCGCACCAGTTTTCCGGCGGTCAGAGACAGAGGATTGGTATCGCGCGGGCGTTGGCCATGAAACCTAAACTGATCTTGGCCGATGAGCCGGTTTCCGCTTTGGACATGTCCACCCAATCGCAGATACTGAACCTATTGCTGCAACTGAATTCCCAATTTGGGATTGCCTATCTCCTGATCTCCCATGATCTCTCTGTCGTCAGGCAGGTCGCGGATCGCGTTCTCGTGATACGGAACGGAGAGATGGTCGAGCAAGGACCTGTCTCAGAAATTTTGAGCCATCCCAAAGAATCCTACACGCAAAATCTGATCCGAGCCGTAGAAGCGTTGGAGATTTAACATGAATTTGATTGATTTGCTTAAAACGAGCGCGGAAAAGTATCCTTCTAAAACCGCTCTCCTATTTTCCGGAAAAACATGGACATTTCAGGAACTGTACGATTCGGTTCTCAAAGCGGCTGCGGGACTGCGATCTGCAGGAATTAAAGAGGGAGACAAAGTCGCGCTCCTCACAAAAAATTCGCCCGAGTTCATCATCACAACTTTTGCTCTGAGCGCTTTGGGAGCAGCATCCGTACCGATCAATTTTTTCTTAAAAAGCGAAGAGATCGCCTTCATTTGTTCCAATGTGGGAGCGTGCGGCATTGTGACTCAGTCCGCCTTCTTAGAACCGGTTCTGGAAGCGGGCAAGAAGTATGACGGGCTGAGACAAATCTGGGTGACTGATTTGCCTAACGGAAACGCACAGAAACAACCGGTACAGCCATACTCATCTCTCCTGGAGAAATCTCCTTTGGAGAAAACCTCTTCTTTCAGCGAGGATACGACGGTCTTGTTCCTTTATACTTCCGGGACGACGGGAAAACCGAAAGGGGTGATGCTCTCGCACAAAAATTTGATCAGCAACGTTCTTTCCGCGGTTCAGGCTCTGGAACTGAATTCTCAGGATCGCTTTATCTGTCTCTTGCCCGTGTTTCACGTTTTTGCCTGGACAGCGAACGTTCTGGTGCCAATCTATCTGGGATCGCCCATCACCCTCGTAGAAGCGATTCGGCCGCCCAAACCCTGGCTCAAACTGGTGGCGCAACAGAAGGTCACGATATTTGCCGCGGTGCCTCAAATCTACGCGATCCTGGCCGAACAGGCGCGCGGATTCAAGAAATGGGTTCTCAGATACTTTTTCTTCAGACACGTGCGCTTCTGCATTTCCGGATCTGCGCCTCTGCCGGTAGAAGTTCAGGAAAAGTTTGAGAAAAATTTCGGCATTCCTTTGCTGGAAGGGTACGGCCTTTCCGAAACCAGTCCGGTCGTATCCGTCAACACACTCAAATCGAGGAAAAAAGGGAGCGTGGGACGGCCCGTCCCGAACGTCAAAGTTAAAATTATAGCCGAATCGGGGAAAGAGGTTCCCACAGGAGAAGAGGGGGAAATCTGTATCCAAGGGCCTAACGTCATGCAAGGATACTACGGACTTCCCGAAGCGACGAAAGAATCGTTCACTCCGGACGGCTGGTTCAAAACCGGGGATGTGGGAATCCTCGATTCCGATGGATACATTTATATTCGGGACAGAATCAAGGACATGATTATCGTCAAAGGTCTGAAAGTTTTTTCCGTTCAGGTGGAAGACGTGCTTTTAAGCCATCCCGCTGTTTTGGAAGCGGCGGTGGTGGGAATCCCAAACCCCAGCGGGGACGAAACCGTCCAAGGGTTTGTGGTTCTGAAAGAGAATCAGTCCGTTCAAAAGTCCGAACTCCTGAAACTCTGCCAGGAAAAGTTGCCCGCTTACAAAAGGCCGCGAGACATTGAGATCCGAAAAGAGCTGCCTAAAAATGCCCTGCAAAAAATACTCAAGCGGGAACTGAGGAAAGAATCCACCCATGAAACAGGTTAAAGCGCTGGTCGTGGATGACGACCACGAAATCGCGGATCTTCTAAAGATGAATTTGAATGCCAGCCATTTTTTGGCTAAGTCCTGTTATGGCGGGATCGAAGCTTTGAAAGAGCTGGAAAAAGATTTGCCGGACATTCTTATATTGGACGTCGTGATGCCCAAGATGGACGGGTGGGAAGTTCTGCAAAATATAAAATCTAACGCCAAAACTTCCTCCTTGCCCGTCATCATGTGCACCGCCAAAGATCAAGTTGGCGACGTGGAAAAAAGTTTTCACTACGGAGCCCAATCCTTTGTCATGAAACCGATCGTCTTTGATAAACTCCTAAAAAAAATTGGGGCTATCCTGGACATCGAAGAACTTCTGCATGGATGAAAATTCTCTGGACCCGGTTCTCTCTCTCGTCCACCGCCTCTCCGAACAAAACGGGGACGCATGTTATCTGGTGGGGGGAGCGATCCGGGACGTTCTACTTGGCCGGCCTCTTAAAGACCTGGATTTCGCCCTTCTAAAAGATCCCAAATCCGTCGCGGAGCAAACAGCCCGCGCTCTGCGCGGCCCCTTCGTCTCGATGACCGACCGTTTTGAAATTTACCGCACGTTCCTCGAGGACGGAACACAACTGGATTTTTCCCGGCTTAAAGGTCGCGATATCGGGGAAGATCTCATCCATAGAGATTTTTCCATCAATGCGATGGCAGTCCAAATCCGTCCGGGACTAAAATTTTCCCAAATACCTAACTCCCTGATAGACCCTCACGCAGGAAACAAGGATCTGAGTGAAAAAGTTGTGAGGCAAATCTCATCCCAGATTTATGAAGAAGATCCTCTCCGCATCCTGCGCGCGTTCCGGATTGCGGCGCAAATCCGGTTTAGGATCGAACCCCACACACTGGAATCTATCCAAGAGAATGCGCCAAAAATCACACAGTCCGCCGCGGAAAGAACTCGGGAAGAGCTGCTCCTTATTTTGGAGACGCCCGACTCCTATGAGACGATCCTGCAACTGGATTCTTGCGGACTCATCTCCATTCTTTTCCCGGAAGTGGATTCTAACAGAAACTGCGCTTTGGATTATTATCCCGGGAAAGGAGTGTGGGGACACTCTTTAGACGCCCTCTCTCAACTGGAATGGATTTTTAGAAATTTAGAGAAGGAGTTCCCGGAAGATCAGGAAAAGTTAAAAGATCTTCTGCACTCGCGCGCCGCTCTCATGAAAATGAGCGCGCTTTTTCATGACATCGGCAAATCGGCCACGGCCAAAGTCATTGACGGCAGGCTCCGGTTCTACGATCACCAAATGGTGGGAGGCCGCATGGCCAAGGAGATTACGAAACGTCTCAAATTTAGCGCGAACGCCACGAACCACGTTTCTGCCGTCATTCAGGCACACATGCGGCCGGGAGGACTGGCTTTTGCAGAAAACCTGACGGAGAAAGCAACGTTCCGGTTCTTTCGCGATCTGGAAGGAGCCGCCCTCCCAACCCTGATTGTCTCTCTGGCCGACCGATACACCTACCTCACCCCAGAGGAGCGAGGCCAGGGGAAAGACGTGCATGAGATTCTGGTCAAAAATTTCATCCGTTGGCACTACAAAAAAGAGATCGAACACTTGTCCAAGAAACCTAAACTCCTGGATGGCAACACCCTCATGAGAGAACTGGGCTTGGCTCCAGGCCCCCTGATCGGCCAAATCCTGAAAGAGGTGGAAGAAGCCGTAGTCCTGGAAGAAATCCATACCCCCGAAGAAGCTTTGGAACTCGCCCGCAAAGCGCTTTCCAAAATCAATACTTGATGAAAAAGTCAGGTATTGTTATAATCCCGGGTAGAAGCGATTAAGGAGAGTGTATGGCCACTGTGGATTTGATGGACAGCCAGAAACGATTGAACCGTGAGAGTTTGAGCCGGGCGCCTTTTCCTTCTTCGCGGAAGATCTATGTGGAGGGGAAACAGGCCGGCGTGCGAGTCGGCATGCGGAAGATTTTCTTGCAGGCGCCTTCCAAAGACACTTTCATTGTCTACGACACTTCCGGTCCTTACACCGACCCCTCAGAAACGATTGACATTCGGAAAGGGCTAAAACCGATTCGCCTGCAATGGATTTTGGATCGGAACGACGTTCAAACCCTGCCGGAAATCTCTTCCCAATATGGGAAAGAGCGTTTGAACGATCCTCATCTTGCTACGATCCGATACCCATCCCTCAGAAAACCTCTGAAAGCCAAAAAAGGTTTTAACGTCACCCAGATGCATTATGCCCGGCAAGGGATTGTGACTCCGGAAATGGAATATATCGCCATCCGGGAAAATCAGAGATTGGAACTCTATCAAGAGAGCGCTCGAAACCATCCGGGAGAAGGGTTTGGCGCTCAAATTCCCCAGAGGATCACGCCGGAATTTGTGCGGCAGGAAGTGGCCAGAGGGCGGGCGATTATTCCCGCTAACATTA
Source organism: Elusimicrobiota bacterium (assembly GCA_016193115.1). Taxonomy (GTDB): domain Bacteria; phylum Elusimicrobiota; class Elusimicrobia; order 2-02-FULL-39-32; family 2-02-FULL-39-32; genus JACPSV01. The sequence goes on along the minus strand of JACPSV010000263.1, from coordinate 9,685 downwards.
ACCATCCCGAAAGCGAGCCGATGATTATCGGCAGAAACTTTCTCGTCAAAATTAACGCGAACATAGGCAACTCCGCGGTCGCTTCCACGATTGAAGAAGAAGTAGAAAAAATGATCTGGGCGACACGCTGGGGTTCCGACAACGTCATGGACCTCTCTACGGGAAGCCACATCCACGAAACGCGGGAATGGATACTCCGGAATTCGCCCGTGCCCATAGGAACCGTGCCCATCTACCAGGCTTTGGAAAAAGTGAACGGCAAGGCGGAAGAACTGACCTGGGAAATTTATAGAGACACTTTGATCGAACAAGCGGAACAGGGTGTGGACTATTTTACTATCCATGCCGGAGTTCTTCTGCGGTATATCCCTTTAACCGCTCGCAGAGTCACGGGCATTGTTTCCCGGGGCGGCTCGATCATGGCGAAATGGTGTCTGGCGCACCATCAGGAAAGTTTTCTCTATACCCGATTTGAAGAGATTTGTGAAATCATGAAGGCGTACGACGTCAGTTTTAGTTTAGGAGACGGTCTTCGGCCCGGCTCAATCGCAGACGCAAACGATAGAGCCCAGTTTTCCGAGCTAGAAACGTTAGGCGAACTGACTCAGATTGCGTGGAAACAGGACGTTCAAGTCATGATCGAAGGACCCGGCCACGTTCCCATGCAATTGATCAAAGAAAATATGGAGAAACAGATCACGGTCTGTCAGGAAGCTCCCTTTTACACTCTAGGGCCTCTAACCACCGATATTGCGCCGGGATACGACCACATCACCTCCGCCATTGGAGCGGCGATGATCGGGTGGTACGGGTGCGCGATGCTCTGTTACGTCACGCCCAAAGAGCATCTTGGTTTGCCGAACAAAAAGGACGTGAAAGACGGGGTGATCGCTTACAAAATTGCCGCGCATGCGGCCGATTTAGCGAAAGGGCATCCCGCAGCGCAGGGCAGAGACAATGTTTTAAGCCAGTCCCGATTTGAGTTTCGTTGGAACGACCAATTCAATCTTTCCCTGGACCCGGAAACAGCCAAAGAGTTTCACGATCAAACCCTGCCCTCGGACAACGCGAAAGCGGCTCATTTTTGCTCGATGTGCGGACCCCAATTTTGCAGCATGAAGATTACCCAGGACGTTCGGGACTACGCGGCCACGTTAGGCGTCTCCGAAACCGAAGCCTTAAAAAAGGGGATGTCGGAAAAATCTAAAGAGTTCCTTGAAAGCGGCGCGGAGATCTACCAGCGCGCCTGAACAGAAACTTAAACCCTCGCCTCCCCATTTCCCGTGATCCCCATGAAAGTTGATCTCCATACCCACTCCAACTATTCCGACGGCACTCTGGATCCCGAAGAACTGATTCAGAAGGCACACGATCTGGGCATTTCTCATCTCGCGCTCTGTGACCATGACAGCACCGGTGGACTCGAAACCGCCCGCGCCAAAGCGACGGGACTGAACATGACTTTAATCTCAGGAATTGAAATCAATACCAGCGAGACCTCTTCCGTTCACATTCTTGGGTACTTCATTGATGAGAAGAGTGAGGATCTGCAGAAAACGCTGCGCGATCACCGTGAGATCCGAGCCAAGAGGTCGGAAATGATTCTAGAACGGCTGAGACAGATGGGGATCAAAATCCATCTTTCCGATTTTGGCGGACGGAAAGAGACCGCTTCCATTGGGCGGCCGCACATCGCGGACAAACTGAAAGAAAAGGGAGTTGTCTTTTCCCGGCAGGAAGCTTTTGAAAAATATCTGGCTAAGGGCAAGTCCGCTTACGCTTTCTATGAAGGACCGACTCCTCAAAGAGCGATTGAGATCATTCTGCAAGCGAAAGGAGTGCCCGTGGTGGCTCATCCCGGATTCTTTGTCTCCAAAGAGATGATGGACAACCTCGTCAAACTCGGGTTGCAGGGAATCGAAACGTATTATCCAACCCACAGGCCAGACCAAATCAAATGGTTTTTGGATTTGGCGAAGTCGCGCGATCTGGTTGTGACGGGAGGATCCGACTACCATGGTCCCGGGTCCGGACACGAACTTTTGGGGCAGGTACCTGTGCCGGCAGAAGTGGTGGACCGTATTTGGGAAAGAAAACAAAAACTGTTTGGGTAAAAGTCAGGTAAAAAGCGATGCCCGAAACCTTAACCTTATCTTTAGCCGACAAAATTAGAAGTCTAAAAAAAACCCGGAACGCCGTCCTTGTCGCGCACAACTATCAGATAGGAGAAATTCAGGAATTGGCCGACTATCTGGGAGACTCTCTGGGCATGGCCAAGTTTGCCGCACAAGCCAGAGAACCCGTGATTCTAGTTTGCGGAGTCCACTTCATGGCGGAATCCGCGGCCCTCTTAAACCCAAATAAGACAATCTTGATTCCGGACTTAGAAGCGGGCTGTTCCCTCTCGGAATGTATCACGGCCGATCAGTTGAGAGCATGGAAAAGCGAGCATCCGGGAGCGGCGGTGGTCGCTTATGTAAACACTTCCGCCGAAGTGAAAGCGGAGTCGGACGTCTGTTGCACTTCTTCCAACGCGCTTAAAATCGTGGAGTCATTTCCGCCAGAGCGTGAAATCTTGTTTGTGCCGGACATGTATCTGGGCCAATGGGTGCGCAGCCGTTCTCAAAGGAAAATCCATCTCTGGAACGGATCTTGCCATACGCATGTGCGTATCCGTTCGGAACCCATTCTCCAACTCAAACAGCAACACCCGAAAGCGGAGTTTCTCATGCATCCGGAATGCGGTTGTCTGACGGCCTGCATGCATTTGGCGGACAAAATTCTTTCTACGGACGGCATCATCCAGCGCGCCCATGAATCCAGCGCAAAAGAATTTATCATCGCCACAGAAACGGGCATTTTGCACCGGCTGAACAAAGAGAACCCAGGGAAGAAATTCTATCCTGCCGCGCCGGAAGCGACCTGCGAGTTCATGAAAAAGAATACTTTAGAGAAAGTTCTCTGGTCTCTGGAAGATTTGCGCTACCGCGTGACCGTTCCGGAAGAGACCGCTCAAAAAGCCCGTCAATCCCTGGAAAGAATGATGGCGATCAGTTAGTGAGGAACTACCGGACGGATGAAGTTAGGGAAAGTTCGGGAGGTAAGGCAAATTTTACGTTTTCTGAAACCGTCATGATCTCTTCCACATGGGTCACGCCTAGCCTTTTGAAGTAGTCAATCACTTCTTGAACCAAATGTTCGGGCGCGCTCGCGCCGGCTGTTACGCCCACCACATTCACGTTCGCAAACCATTCTTCCCTAATTTTTGAGACATCGTCAATCAGATACGCGTGTACGCCTTTATCCTGGGACACTTCCGCCAAACGTTTAGAATTAGAAGAATTTTCCGAACCAATCACCAGAATTAAATCCGCCAGGTTGGTTAGCTCCTTCACGGCGATTTGACGGTTGGTGGTCGCATAACAAATATCTTCTTTAGGGGGAAAAACGACTTTGGGGAACTTCTTCTTTATGGCGTCAATGGTCGCTTTACTGTCATCCAGAGAAAGCGTGGTTTGGGTGATCACAGCCACTTTTTCCGGATCTTCCACTTCCAGTTTCTCCACATCGGCCGGAGTGTCTACAAGCACAATCCTCTCCGGCGCTTCTCCCATGGTTCCCACTACCTCATCATGACCTTGGTGTCCCACCAAAAGGATGGTGCGTCCCTGTTTCGCAAACAGGATCGCTTCCATATGCACCTTGGTCACCAAAGGGCAGGTCGCGTCAATAACTTTTAACTTTTTAGATTTCGTCTGTTCCCGAATCTCGGGCGAAACCCCATGAGCGGAAAATACTAACACGCCTCTATCCGGAACTTCGCTCACGGAATCCACAAAAATAGCGCCACGGCCGCCCAAATCTTGCACGACATAACGATTATGAACGATCTCATGATACACATAGACCGGCGGGGGATAAACCTTTAAGGCAATCTCTACAATCTCGATAGCCCGCTCCACCCCCGCGCAGAAACCGCGGGGCCGAGCCAAAATCAGTTTTTGAGGCGCCTGAATAGGTGACATGACAGCTTAATTATACAAAGAATTAAGGGGACACAATACTTGCTTGACTGGGGACTTAGAAAAAATCCATAATGGGTTTATGGAAAGCGCTGACCCGCAACATTTTTTTAGTTTGGAAGAGGTGAACGCTCTGATTCCCCGTTTGGAAGAACATTTCCAGAATTTCTGGGGAATGCGCCAAAACGCGCAGAACATCTTGCAAAAGCTGCGCAAAAGCCTGAAAGAACCTCAGGAACAATCTCCCCGAGACATCGCGGACCAACAGATGAGAACGTCCCAAGCCCACTTTCTGCTGGAACAGGCCAAAAAAGAGCTGGACACCATTCTGGAGGTGGGAGGAGTCATCAAAGATTTAGAAATTGGTCTGGTAGATTTTCCGCACATTTCGGAATACGAGGAAGACGAAATCTATCTTTGCTGGAAATACGGGGAAAAGAAAGTCCGTTTCTGGCATGCCATTGACGAAGGTTATACTTCCCGCAAACCCCTCCTCCGCAAATTTCCGTAAAAACGATCAACCCTTTCTAGAATAATCTCTTTAAATTTTTCTTGTCTGGATGGACTCAGCTCGGAATGAGAAGCAATTTCCAATATCTTTTCCTTGGCGTTCCGGAACAATTCAAACGTGCTTTCGATCACCTTAGTCTCTATACTTATACTCTTTCCTAAAGCGATGAAATCCTGTTTCTTCAGACCATTCTTTCGTCCGTTGATGCTTAAAGCAAAGTCCTCTTCTTGCGGCAGATACATCTTGGAACATACAAAGTCATAACAAGGAGCCAAATGGATCTCGCCATTTGATAATGTGAGGACCGCCCAATTTTTGAGGTGCATGTCTCCGTTTCCAATCAAAAAACTAAACAGGGCTCTCTCAAAAAAGTGGACGAGGTCTAATCCAACATTTTTAGAGTGTCTCTGAATCACTTTTCCAATATTTTCTAATGAACCCTGATACTTGTCTTCTGTTGAAACCGATAGGATTTGAGCCATGCTTTCTTTATGGATTTTTTCTCCGTTCTCCAGCCGATCGAAGCGCTTGATCAGATAACAGAATTTCCCATCTGCCATCGTGAGAAGTCCATGGGAAGGAACATTCATCCCCAACTCCCGAGCCATGTTCATGCAGCAGTTTTCATTCTGCGGCAGTTCCGGATATTCGTTTGGCTCCGCCTTAAGAACGTGCGTTGCTTCTGATTGTACCATCACGATCTCTTGTTTCTCTCGATCTAATTTCACAGAAGCTTTTATCTGGACTCCGGAAATTGACATTTTCGCGTTGGATTTGCTGACTTCGGCGGGCATATCTTTTATTCCAAAAGGTATTTGGGGAACCCATCCCACTCCAAACAACTTTTTTAGGCACGCGGGATGGTATTGTGTCCTTCCCGGCGCCTCTTTCTGGCACGACAAACATTTACCCATTCGATTTCTCCGCGAGCGGCTGGACGCTCACAGCGCCCACAGGATCATGACCCGTATGCATCAACAAACCAAACTTGTCGTTTTTGTCTATTTTCGCCGTATCCGATGTAATATTCAGAAGCCAACCCTCCGGAAGAAGGTTCTCAAAGAAGGGAAAGAGTTGGCGAGAGACATACTTTTCTGACCGTAGAGGCAATGACAAACTGATAGGAAACGAATCGGGATATTTGAGATAGTCCTGGTCATAGGTGAACTCATAGCCGGATTCTGATTTCAGAAGAAGACCTGCCCTTTTCTTCCCATAATAGACCACCGCTTTTTGTGACATATCTCATTTAAACCAAATTTTGCATTAGCTCGGTCTAACCTCGAGGTAAATCCACAGGACCCACGCAAGCGCCGAAAAGATGCAACACTTTGTTCACAATATCCGTTCTCAGAGACTGTTTGCCTTGCTCGAGATCTCGAACAAAACGCAGTCCCACGCCTGCCTTAGAAGCAAGGTCCACTTGTGTCAACCCTGCTTTAAGTCTCTCCGCCCTAACAAAATTGCTAAGCATCCATTTTTTTTCAGCCATTAAAAATTTATACCCGTACAGGTATAATCACTCATTATTTTTGTCTATCTAAACCTGCCAGCCTACATACAGCCATAATTATACCCTATAAGGTATAACATTGTCAAGATGTCGTTAAAATTATCCGCAAAAATTAGGTTGACGAAGGAAATTTTATTTGGTACTTTATCTCCGTTTGCGGGTGTGGTTCAATGGTAGAATGGGACCTTGCCAAGGTTCAGACGAGGGTTCGATTCCCTTCACCCGCTCCATTTGCTAAGTCAGGTCAAGATAAGGATCTGGTCCAATTGTAAAACTTTGCCTGCGTCTGATCAAGCTGAATTTGAGCGTGGTCACAACTCAGAGGGCAGCGGAGCGCATGGGCGAACTCATCGTGACTTTGTGTCACGATGGGAAGTTCGACCGAGTCATGCGCGGGCGCGAGTTCGTGAGCGCCCTGGGTGGAGCGGTCTTCCTTTTAAAACTTAAGGCCGCCAACCTCGAACCTGCTTCTAGATTGTTGCCACCATGGCGTTCTGTGGCCTTGCCTTTGTGCTGTGTGTTGCATATTAATGATTAAAGTTTTGGGAAGGCCTGGCTCGGTTGAGTCGCTGATCAAAAAATTTTTATCTGCAAGGTCTCGATTGGTATCGTTCGGTTAGTCGCTCAGTTCTTCTCCGCGTCGTTGCACTCGCGCTCACTCTGTCCGCTCATTATCCCGCGTTGTGTCGCAGTTCCTCCGCGCCGCCCCACTTCCTCTCTGATTAGCGGGTCGGCACTTGTCCTCGGTGGTTGCTGGGCTTTCCCCGCGCAGCTAGTGCCATGAGAAGTCACTCGCCGCGTCTTGACTCACGCGTTCACACCTGTCTTCTGATCTCACCGGCGCGTGGCCAAGCCGCACCTCGCTTCGTCTTCCCCGTGTTGTGTGTCGTGCCCTGTGAGTGCCAGGCTTCACAGTATCAAGCATGGGCATCACCCCCTTTTAACGCCCCGCTCTCGCGGGACTTCGTCTCCGTCCGCTTTCCTCTGATGGCTTCGTATCGTTCATCGGTTCTTAAATAAGACATTATCAAAGCTTCACCTGAGAAAACCCTGGCATTTGGTCCCATGTTCTCTTGTCGAGAATCCGCCCTGCAATTTTTTTGCCCACGCGATTTCCATTCAAGTCAAAAGCGCCCCACTGCTTGAAGAAGAAGGGAACTTTATATTTTTGGCATTGTTTTCGAATATCATAAACCCACTCCGCCTTCATCATTCGGGCTTTGTGGCCGCTCTCGCCCCCCACAATAACCCACTTGATTCCCTCGAGCAATGATTTATCAAGAGAGATTGGACCCAAAAGCGGTTCAAGAGAAAGAAATTTAATATGAGCAGGGGACTGTTGAAGATGCTTGATTCTCCAAACGTAGTCCTGGTTCTCAACCGAAACGCCGAGCCAAACATTGAGCGGCCAAGCGCCCTTGCCATTGTTTCCGAGAGGATAAGGATGAAAATGGGCTTTCGTCCATTCCATTGCCCTTTCAGACCGTTTTGTCAGTACTTGAAAAACATGATGGTTGGCTTTGCCCATTGTATCAAAGACTTGGTCAATGAATTGATCCTTCACGCCTGTTTGAAACAGATCGGACATCGAGTTCACAAAAATCAACCTCGGCTCTTTCCACGTTAACGGAAAATTCAACCGTTGAGGCCAAAGTTTTAGCTCAAAACCCTGCTCATAGGGATGTCCGGAAACTCCGCGGAATCTCTCCGCAAAAGTTTCAGCATAACAATTTTTGCACCCAGGGCTTACCTTCTTGCAGCCCGTGACGGGGTTCCAAGTGGCATCAGTCCATTCAATGGCGGATTTATCGCTCATGTTCCGGTTTTCTCGTATTTTTTTAAAATTTGATCGGCAATTTTCGCTCCCGTTGCATTATGTCCGGCAAACATGATGCAGTACAATGGGGCACTGTTGCTGTTCGTCATAAGGACAGGTGAGGTACAGTGTTTGAATATTTGACTTAATCTGTTCTTAAAAACTAAGCCGAATTCCTTTCCAGTCTGCTTTTTCCTTACCAGTTCTGGGCCAAAGAGGGTCTGTTCTTCGTCATATAAATCAACTGTCCAGTTTTCAGTTCCCCAAAACTGGCTCATCTTTTGCTTTTTACTCTCAGGAATTTTTTCTGGATTTCTTCTAAGGATTTCTCTGTTAATTGCCATGGTTGGAAAATTTAGAATTATTTCAACTGTTTCTACGTTTGCAATGTCTTTCATTGTTTTCCATTGAAGTTCCATCCCGAATGGGTCGAGAAACGCAATTGCCCTCTTATTGCTTCCATACGGCAAGCCCGGAAGGATTTTTTCACGCAAAACTTCATTGCAGTCACCCGGATAAATTTCTATGTTTCGATCTTCAAACTCAAGTTTCAATTTCTCAAGTTCTTTAACGCGCCAATCACTTTGCTCAACGAAATGATATTTGGTGAAAGGCATGCCTAGATCGAGAGCAATCCTCGGGGAACCATCCACATATTTTTCCTCGTCTTTCGTCTTTGGCTTGCCTGTCCCCGCAAACGCGTCAATATATTCATAACCCCGACACCAATCTTGTCTCGCAAGCACCTTCACATAGGCGGCCAAATATTTTTCCAGAAGTTTAAGCTTCTGAACAGACCAGCTCCCGATGGTATCTTCTTTGGGTTTATGATTCATTTTACATATTTGATGGCCATTTTTCTAAGCAGTTAAATCAGCTTTTTTAACAACTCTTCTTACGACACCTTGAATGGCGAACCCTTTTGAAACGATGATCGGTTTGTATATAGGGTTTTTTGATTTTGGAACAAGAAGGATTAAATCTTTTTTCGGCCTGAAAAATTTCACCGTGGCTTCATCTTCGATAAGCGCCAGAATTTTTTCCCCGGGATTCGCCGTCGATTTGCTTTCAATCAAAAGCAGGTCTTTGTCATCTATCCCCGCGGCGTTCATTGAATCGCCATTGGCGCGGAGAAAAAAGAACCGGCCAGGCTTGTTTTTGACCAGATTCTTCTCTGTTGGGATGTAACCCTCAATATTTTCCTGAGCAAGAATCGGAGTGCCGCAAGAGACATGACCCACCACAGGAATGTTTGCCAAATCTATTTGGGAAGGCCCTGTTTTTTCAAGACCTTTTATGCCCTCTCCCCGTTCAGAGTTTAAGTATTTCTTTTTGACAAGAACTTTAATAAACTGCTGAATGGAATTAATTGAGGAATAACCCAGGACATCGGCAAGCTCCTTATACGAAGGAAATTTGTTATGCAGACGTTGAAACTCTCGAATCGCATTAAGTACTCGCTGTTGTTTTGATGACAATAATAAATTCATACATTAAATAATACATAATGTATGTATAGATGTCAATGCTGGGACTGATTTTCGTCTGATGATGGGCGCTCGCACGCCTTCGAAACGCTCGCAGGATAGGTTCGTTCACCGTGTGCTTGCACACACGCACACTTCGTGGAGTGGTACTTCACCCACAGGTTCACTCAAGTTTTCTCCGCATTGTGTTGAGGTGATATGTTTTTGATTTTGTCTCTCCCGCCTTTGAAACAGCGTCAGGCATGGGCATCACCCCCTTCTTTTTTCTCTCCGCTTCGCTTCGTCGTAAATCAGTAAGGAAGTTATCCTATGAAAACTCTGGAAAATCTGACCCCG
>JACPSV010000262.1 GCA_016193115.1 Elusimicrobiota bacterium | reverse complement strand
TCCGATTCCAAAACGTTTGCGTCCGAATAGAGATTGAGGTTCACTTCCCCAAAAAGCACTTGAATGATGGGTTGGCTCTCTTCCGTGAGACGGTCTACCGTAAAGACGGTGCCGCGCACGGCAGCGACCGCGCGACCCGTGCGCACATGAAAATATTCTTTCCTCTTTAAGTGAGGCACGCGCGCTTTGACAGAACCGATTTCCATGGAAACCGTATTCTTCAGGTTCTGTCTCTCTTCTACTAATAAGGAAGTGTTTTCTTTTAGCCAGAGGGTGGACTTATTGGGGTACTTGAGAACGGCCCGGCCGTCTCTCCCTGTGCGGATGGAACTGCCTTCCTGAATTTCTGTTCCCACGGAAAGAGGTTGCCACGCAGCGGCCGAGTTGATGCGGTAACTCACCTGACCACCCACCGCGGTCACGGACGCACCTTGTCCAAAAACCTGAGCGGGCACAGCCAAGACCAGAAAAAACAAAAGCTTTTTCATGAGGACGCCATGATTATGCAAAATCATAAAAAAGATGTCAAGCGTGGGATTGGAGAGTGGTGGACTTTCTGCGGTCGTCTTCGATGGATCGGGTTGGCAAATCTTTCCTGTGGAAAATCATTTCTTCTCCGTTCCATTCTACTTGCGAGGCGTCGTAAAGATTTTCGCTTAACACATTTTGCCAGAGAGCGAGAGCAAAGGATCCTTTTATTCTCAGTTCCCCCTCGCCGCCCAGGACGATTAAATTCAGATAGAATCCGGACCAGTCGTCCGGTTCCGCGGTGAGCGCAAAGGGAATAGCCAGATTCTTTTCCCTTATCTTTCTGACCGCTTCATACGTAGTTCTGGCTTCAAAATCTTTAAGAAAATATTTTTCCGGAATTCCAAATTTTTTTATCCGCTCCCCCAATTTTTCCATGTTTTTTCTCTCGCCAAAAATTGCCATGACGGTATTGCCCTCGACTCCTTGGGTTTCCTGTTTTTCGATTCCGCGGACGATTCCCTGAATCATGTGCAAAATCTCGGTTTCCCCGTCTTTCTGCTGTAATATTTTGTCCACCTGAATGGGGATAGCGCGATCCTGAGACTTTTGGGCCGTTCGGGAAAGAGCAGATTCCGTGGAACGTGCCAGGAGCGGATAGAGGGAAGAGGATGTCTGGGACTCCATCGCTCTTAATTGTTCCTGAAAATCCTTTGTTTCCTCATCCGGGTTGTTTGTGACGGGGAATGTCATTCTTTGGACCATCCAGTAAATGCCCGCGAGGATCAAAGCTGTGACAGCCAAAATGGCCAGTGTCGGCCAGAGGTTGGGGTCGGGAG
>JACPSV010000261.1 GCA_016193115.1 Elusimicrobiota bacterium | reverse complement strand
TTTATGAATTTTCTGTCGGGGTCACAAAACTATTGTTCGGATCGAATGCTTCTTTAATCTTTTGAAGGAGGATCTGTTGCAAAACTCCGTCATTCCCTAAAGGACGAGAGTGAGACTTCGTCTCCTCCTGCCGGCGAAAGCCGGAATCTAGCTGCGGGAATTCTTCTCTAGATTCCGGCTTCCGCCGGAATGACGGGGAACAAGCGCCGTAACCGATAGGATAGGTTTTTAATATAACGGAAAGAATAACTCCCAAGGCGCCTTTGGAACCCAAAAGCAGTTTGGCCGCATCATACCCTGCAACATTTTTCATCACCTTCGCGCCAAATTGAACTATTTCGCCATTGGCTAAAGCCACGCGCATTCCCAGAATCTGGTCCCGCAAGGGAGGCGTCTGAGGCCAGTTCATGGCGATCAATCCTCCCAAACTTCCGTTTCTTTCCGACGGGACATGAACTTTCTGACCGCTCTGGCTCAACTCTTTTTTTAGAGTGTCCAATCCGATACCCGCTTCCACGATTATCGTAAAGTTTTCCCGGTCATGTTCTACAATACGGTTCAAATATTGTGTAGAAATGGAAACATCCGAGGAAGGAGGATTGGAGAGGCCTGTTTTTCTGCCTTCAATGAAAATCGTCTTGCGGGATTGGTTTAGGAACCGTAAGGTTGCGGAGAGTTCCGCCTCGTTTGCCGGCGCGAGGAGGCGATTGAGGAATTGGATAGGAGAATCCGGTTGCTCTTTCGGAGAAGATTGCTCTTCGTTTTCTTCAGGCAGCGGGATCAGTTTGTCCGGGTTGCAGAGGTTTTCCGGATCAAACACTCGCTTAATTTTGCGAAAAAGACGCAGAGTCTCCGGCGTAAAGAGCCAGCGCATCGCTTCTCTCTTGTCTATGCCAATTCCATGTTCTCCGGAAATCGTGCCGCCCATGTCCACGCACACTTTTAACATTTCGTAGCCGGCAGACTTGACGAGGGCGGTCTCTTCTTTGTTTCTTTCGTCAAAGAGAATTTGCGGATGGAGGTTCCCGTCGCCCGCATGGAATATGAGAGAGAGATTCAATTTTTTTCCCCTTGCGATCGCGCGGATTCTTCGAGACGCTTCGGGCAAACGGTTTCGCGGGACAGCGCCATCTTCTACAAGCACGTTCGGAGCCAGACGCGCCATGGCCGGGTAGGAACCACGCCTCCCTTCCCAAAGTTTTTCCCTTTCTTTCTCGTTCACGGCCAGTCTGAACTCCTGGGAACGGTTCTTCTCGCAAATCGTCCGTATTTTATGGACGTCGTCTTTTAGGTCAGACGATCCATCCACCTCTATCAACAAAACGGCTTCCGCGTTCGTCGGGTATCCGGCATGAACAAAAGATTCTACGGCCTGGACAGTGATTTTGTCCATCGCTTCCAATGTAGCGGGAATGATTCCCGCTGTGATCACTTCCGTCACGGTTTGCATGGCCGCATCTAAAGAAGGGAAAGCCGCCAACATGGTTTCCACCTTCTCAGGTAACGGCAAAAGGTTCAGGGTCGCTTGAGTCACAATTCCCAGAGTGCCTTCGGATCCGACCATAAGACCGACCATGTCCGACCCATCCTGACCGGTGTCCAGATGAATCACTGCGCCGTCCGGCAAAACCAATTCCAACCCTAAAATGTGGTGAGACGTTACGCCGTACTTCAAACAGTGAGGACCGCCCGCGTTTGTGCCTATGTTGCCTCCGATCGTACAGGCTTTCTGGCTGGCGGGATCGGGAGCGTAATAGAGACCGTAGGGTTCCAGAGCTTTCTTTAGGAAAAGGTTGGGCAGACCGGGTTCTACGACAGCAACCCTTTTCTGCGGATTGACGCTCAAAATCCGTTTCATGCGGGTAGGAGCAATGACGACGGATTGGTGGAGAGGGATCGTGCCGCCGCAGAGGTTCGTTCCCGCGCCCCGGGCCACAAACGGGATTTTGTGTTTGTGACAAATTTTAACGAGCGCAGAGACTTGTTCCGTATTTTCCGGAAAGAGGACCGCGGAAGGAAGAGCGCGGTCAATGGCGGAATCGTAGGAATAAAGCTGAAGATCCGCTTTTTTAGAGAGAACGTTTTTGTGCCCAACCGCCATCCCAAACTGAGCCAGGATGTATCCGGGAATTTCTCCGCCCTCATTCACAGACATAAAACCCAAATCAATTTTTTGTTTGGTTACGGAACCGTTCTTCTAACTTTTGTCCGCCGGCGGACAGTGTGTTCGATTTCTCTTCTATCGAGCGGATCCGCGCTTCCGGTTTGGGGTGGGTACTTAACAGAAACTTTAACTCTTTAGTCTTGGATGTGTCCGTGGACCGGTCTTGCAGCATTTTAAGCACTTCCTTAAACTCGCCCGCATCGTAACCGCTTTGGGCGGCGTAGTCTAGGCCGATACGGTCCGACTCCAACTCATCTTCCCGCGAGAGTCCTTTCCACAACATCTGAATGGCGATCTCTTTAATCTGGTTCATCCAAACTGCTTGTTTGGCGGACGCCTTGGCGTAGGCCGGGATCACGCTCTCGGCAATTTTTGATTTTTGGATCTCTTTCACGACGTGTTTTTGATCCACATGCACAATTTCGTGTCCCAGAACCGCCGCCAGTTGGGCCTCGTTTTTTAGCGCTGCCAAAAGACCGCGCGTGACGAAGATATATCCTCCCGGAGCGGCAAACGCGTTGAGGATAGGGGAATCCAAAATTGCGAAACGGTAGGTGATCTCTTTACGAGCGGCGGCGCGCGCCACTGTCAGTCCGACCAGCTGGAGGTATCGCGTCCGGTCCTCATTTTTATCAATTCCGAACTGAGCGGCCACGTTAGCGGCCACATCTTTGCCTAAAGCGATTTCTTCTTCCGTGGTTAAAGGACGCGCAGCCGCCTTCACTGTTCCCGGAATAGGAACGTTACCCAACTGTTCCGAAAGGGAACTGAGTCCCTCCGCCAACTTTTTATTATCTTCCTTTTTTTTGATCTCGCTCAGGAGTTGGCCTTCCTGGACGAACTGATCCACTTGAGTTGGGAGCAGTGTCCTTTTTTCCATTGCGGTTACCGCTTCAAAATCTCTTAAATTGGGATCCACGTCTCCCGGCTCTTCCACGCCGCGGACTGCCGCTACCGACGCCGACTTCTGCGTGACCTTGCGGGTCTTCTGAAACTCCAATTTTTTCTTCCAGTTTTGAGGGTTCAACGCCATTCCCGCGGAGCACAGAGCAAAGGAAAAGAAAATCGAGACGGGGATGACCCAATTTTTATATTCCATTCTCATTTTATTCGCTCCTTTCAAAGAGATTGATTGCCGGGCTGGAACCTACATTTTCCGCGCTGTCGGCCGCGCGCGCCCGCACCCAACTTTTTCCGTCGGGACCGATCGGCAACTCATCCAGATTGAGACTAAAACTGTATGGCGCTTTCCAGAGGAATCGTCCATGCTTGTTCCAATGGGAGGAGTCCGTAGAAACTTCAATCCAGGCTCTTTCAACAGACTCTCCTTGCACGGAACACCAAAGAATTTTGTAAGGGACGGCGCTTTCGAAACGTTTTCCTTCCTCAACGTTTAGGATCGAGACGCGAGGATTGTCCGACTCCTTTTGTTCCGGAACCAGTTTCAGGGCGATCGCCGGTTCCATGGCAGTCACGGGTTTGAGAGATTTTTGAGGGCACAGGGGACAGGCAGGAGGCGTTAAAATTTTAGGTTCCGTACAAACCCAGGAGTCTATCTCTCGCGTGCCCCACCCTCCTGCCAATATGGGCGCTTTCTGAGCGGAGTCCAGAGAACCGGTCGGCGACCACACGGCCACATAGTTTTCCGCGTTGAATTGGATTCGGCTCAAAGGAATCTCTTTCCAAAACCATTGGGACTCACCGACTTCCGAAACCGCAGATTGAGTGGAAGATTCCAGAGGAATGTCCAGAGTTGAGACCAGCGGGTAGGTGGGTGAGTTGTTCCATGAGAATGTGGACGAGATTGAAACATAAATTTCCCCGGGGATTGGTTTCCTTCGCCAGGGCTGTTTTCCGTCTATCTGAAAGTTTTTCATGCGTCCTAACTTGGCGCCCAGAAACGCCCGTTTGTAGTTCCCTTGCGCCGGCGCCGCAATTTTCTGCACCCAGAGAGTGTCCGAACCGACATACCAGTTTCCGTCCCATCCTCCGTTAGCAAAGAGGTTATAGTCGTTTGGGTTTGGGAGGTTAGAAAGAAAAACAACCTTTTCCCCGGCAGCGGCTGTGGAAAGGAGCCAGAGGCAGATGAATCCGGCCGCTAAAATCAGTTTTTTGGCTTGTAAGTTGCCCATTCACGAGCAGACTTATTTCTTTAATAGGGCGATGACTCTTTCTAAGTCATCCAGAGAGTAGTAGAAAATTTTTACGGTTCCTCTTAGAGAAGCGCCTTTTCCGCTAGACTGGATTTGAACTTTCGTTCCCAAAATTTGTTGCAAAGAATTTTCCAGTTCTCTTACTTCCGGCTCTTTTCTTGCGGAAGTGATGACCTGACCGCTGGAGAGCGCCCCTTTCCAATCGGAAACAATTTTTTCCACGTCCCGCACGGTGAGACGCTCATTCAGAATCCTGTCCGAAATCTCTTTTTGTAAATTAAAATCGTCAATCGAGGCAAGGCTGCGGGCATGTCCCGCGGAGATGGTTCCGTTCGCAACCGCGTCCTGCAACGCTTGAGGCAGTTGCAACAGTCTCAGAGTGTTTGCGATCACGCTGCGCCCTTTGCCCAGTGTTTTCGATAATTCTTCTTGCGTGAGCTGGAACTCTTCCATCAATCTTTTATAGGCGGTCGCTTCCTCAATGGGATTTAAATCTTCTCTCTGGATATTTTCAATCAAGGAGATCTGAAACTGTTCTTTTTCCGAAACTTTTTTGATGACGATAGGAACCGTGTCCAGACCCGCCATCTGGGCTGCGCGCCACCGCCTCTCCCCGGCGATCAGCTCATATTCCGCGCCGCCGTTAGAGCCAGATTCTTGAACGGGAGTCACGATCAGGGGCTGGATAAGACCTTGTTCCCGAATGGAGTCTGCCAACTCTTTCAATGTCTCTTCCTTAAAATGGACTCTGGGCTGGTACCGGCTTTGCCGTATTTTAGTGAGCGGGACGGAAGTGGGAACTACCGCAGGTTCCTCTTTATATACGGGAACTACGGGGACGTTCCTAGGGATTAAGGATTCGAGTCCTCGGCCTAAACCTTTGGATGCCATAGGGATTACTCCTGTTTCATGTCCGACGCCGCGGCGACCGTTTCCAGTACCGGTTCATTTAGAACCGGCGCGGATTCTTGAGAGATGGCCGCAGATTCAGAAATTGAACCGTTGTGATTCCGCTTTAGAAATTCTTCAGCCAGTTGGAGATAACATTTGGCTCCTCGGGAGGACGGATCGTGCACGACTACCGGTTTCCCGAACCCTGGGGATTCCGCCAGACGCACGTTTCTGGGAATCAAGGTTTGATAGACTTTATCTTTGAACACTTTTTGCACTTCCTGCACCACGTCGTTCGCCAGTTTAACCCTGGAATCATACATCGTCATCAGGATTCCTTCCACTTCCAGGTTTGAGTTGAGAGCCTGCCGGACGCGTTGAACCGTATCCACCAGTTTGGAAAGTCCTTCCATGGCGTAATATTCGCACTGTAAGGGAATGAGGACGGACTGGGCAGCGCAAAGCGCGTTCAGAGTGATCAGTCCCAGCGAAGGGGGACAATCAAAAAAGATATATTCGTATTTGGAGTCCAGTCCGGCGAGAGACTCTTTCAATTGATGTTCCCGATTTTCTTTCTGAACTAACTCTACTTCGGCTCCGATCAGGTCAATGTGAGAAGGAAGGACATACAAACATTCAATCATCGTTGGCAAAATCGTTTCGGCGGCGGGTTTGTCTCCCATCAAAACGGAATAGATATTCCCATCTTCAGGCGGAACTAACCCCATGCCGGAGGTCGCGTTCGATTGGGGATCGAGGTCTACAAGAAGAACGGGATGACCGCTTTGAGCCACGCTTGCGGCAAGATTGATCGCCGTGGTCGTTTTCCCGACCCCGCCCTTCTGGTTTGCGATCGCAATCCGTTTCATGGTTTTTCTCTTACCCTAAAGGACGAGAGTGAGACTTCGTCTCCTCCAGCAACATCTAAGGTAAAACCATTCCTTCGCTGAAGCTCAGTCATCGGAACCTATTCTATCATATTCCGATTGCGCACCATCAAGTCATTTAGTAAAATGCTTTGCAATGACAGTTCGCGTACGATTTGCGCCTTCCCCGACAGGATTCCTGCACATTGGCGGAGCCCGAACCGCTCTCTTCAACTGGCTTTTTGCCCGTCGGGTGGGCGGCGCGTTTATTTTGAGGATTGAAGATACCGACGAGGTACGCTCCACTCCGGAATCCGTCAGCGCCATCACGCGGGGGCTGAAATGGCTGGGACTCCATTGGGATGAAGGTCCTGCGGTAGACGAGCAAGGGAACATTCTGGAAAGTAAAGTTTTGGGTGAGAAAGGACCCTACTTTCAAATGGAGCGGATCCACATCTACAAGAAGCATGCGGATCAGCTCCTACAAGATGGGAAAGCTTACCCATGCTACTGTTCTCCCGAAGAGCTGGAAGCCATGCGTACGCGCGCGATGCTGGCCAAACGGCCGCCCAAATATGATGGACGGTGCAGGGAACTGACGGACTCCAAACGAAAAGAGTTGGAATCCGCGGGCCGCAAGCCTGTGGTTCGGTTCAAGACGCCCATGAGCGGTGAAACCCGTTTTCAGGACATTGTGCGCGGGGACGTACGCTTCGAAAACGCCTTGTTAGACGATTTTGTGTTACTGAAAACGTCCGGCGTGCCCACCTACCAGTTTGCAGTCGTGATTGACGATTATTTAATGGAGATCACGCACGTGGTGCGCGGCGACGACCATCTCTCCAACACGCCGCGCCAGATCCTTATTGACGAAGCTTTAGGGTGGGGAGAATTTGTGAAGAATTTGAAGTTCGCTCACCTCTCCATGATTTTAGGTCCGGACGGGACGCGCCTCTCCAAAAGGCACGGCGCGACTTCCGTGGAAGAATATAGAAAAAATGGATACTTGCCGGAAGCCATGGTGAACTACCTGTCTCTTTTGGGCTGGTCCACGGAAGACAGCCAGCAGATTTTCGCGGGGGAAGAGCTGATTCAAAAATTTTCTTTAGAACGCTGCGGCAAAAGCGCGGCCATATTCGATCCTCAGAAACTGTTGTGGATGAACGGGGAATATATCCGTAAAATTGGCGTCCCGGACCTGACTCAACGGTCGCTCCCCTTCTTGAAAGAAGCGGGTTTAACGCCGGAAACGAGTTTGCCGAAAGAGCGGTTAGATTTTGTGCAGTCTTGCGTGGGGTTAGAGCAGGAGAAGATCAAACTATTGACGGACGTCCCGAACCTTCTGGACTTTCTATTGCTGGACGACTTTAAGATGGACGAGAAGTCCGTGGACAAAGTTCTCAAAGTTCCGGGCGCGATCGGGTTGCTGATGGATGTCGCCAAGAGAATAGAACAGATAACGGACTTCACCGCCGCTCCCATTGAACAGTTATGCCGCGCTTACGCGACGGAAAAAAACATCAAGACGGGCCAAGTATTTCATCCCTTACGTGTGGCTACTTCCGGCCGCGCTCAAGGACCCAGCTTATTCCACTATCTGGAAGTGCTCGGAAAAGAACGCGTCCTCGCCCGCATGAAGAAAGTTTGCAATCAACTTTCCGTTCACTAAAATGGATTTTGCCTGGACGCTCCGTTTTATTCAAGTCCCGATGTTCACTATAAAAAAGTGATCTTTTTAGATATCAATTGCCGGGTGGTGTAATGGTAACACACCTGCCTCTGGAGCAGGTTACTCTAGGTTCGAGTCCTAGCCCGGCAGCCAGAATTTACTGAACATTTAATAGAAAGCGTCTTATTGACAAGAAACCCGATATCTGCTACATTATATAGGAGTCCTATATAATATGGAAAACTCTTATCCATTCTCCTTGGAATCTCAGATTGCGGTCGGGTTCGAACGGATTCTTGCCCTTTATCGCAGTCTGTTGCAGCGGAAAGCCACGGAATTGAATCTTACCGCGCTTCAAATACAAATTCTTTCCACCTTGCACACCTATCCTCAGGGAATTTCCATCAATTCATTGTCCCATCATTTAAAGTTGACCCAGGCCACGTTGAGCGACGCGGTCAGCGTGATAGTTCGAAAGAAACTGGTACAAAAGCGGCACTCTTCCCAAGACAGGAGATCTGTTGTTTTGCAGCTAACTCCAAAAGGTGTGCAAAGATCCGGCGCGGCGTCCCACTGGATCCAAATTGTCTCTGAGAGCATGGGTTCCGTGAGTTTGGAACAAAAATCGAACCTGCTAAAAACTTTGATTCAGATGATTGATCAACTTAAGAGCGCAGGCATGATTGAAGTTGCGCGCATGTGCATTCGTTGTAGTCACTTTCGCGCAAACATTCATCCAGGAACATCTGCTCCGCATCACTGCTCATTCATTGACAAGCCTCTTGGAGAAAACAACCTGAAAACGGATTGTCCCTTGTTTGCGGAGAAGAGATTGGAGACGGCTTAATTCAGAAAGGAGGATAATGATTATGCAAGGAATTGCTGATTTTATGGGGAAAGATCATGACAGATTAGACGGTCTTTTCAAAGAGTTCCAAAGCAAGAAAGTCACGGAACCGGAGAAGGCCCAAAAGTCATTCTTTGATTTCAAGTCCGGGCTGGAAAGGCATATTGTTTGGGAGGAAGAGATTTTATTTCCAATCTTTGAAGAGAGGACTGGTATGCGGGGCGGTCCGACGAATGTGATGAGAACGGAACATGTTCAAATCAAAGAATTGCTCGGCGGCATTTATGACAAGATCTTAAAAAGTATTTTTCAGACCGAGACGCTGGAATCTCAAATCATCAGCATCCTATCTTCTCACAATGTCAAAGAAGAGAACGTCTTGTATCCCTGGATTGATCAGACTTTGTCGTTGGAGGAGATTGAAAGAACGCTTCAGAATATCCAGGGCATGGGTCTTAAAAAGCAAGAAAAAGAAAATCCTGTAAAGTTGGGGAAAATTTATGGTTGAGACAAATCAAAGCCGGCAGGATCTGGGGGAACCGGCCGTTCAAAATTTGTCCCATCTGATTGATTACCAACAAGGTTCCATTGTTAGCCGGCAGATCATCAACAAAAAAACCGGCACGGCAACCTTGTTTGCGTTCGATCTTGGAGAAAGTTTGAGCGAACATATCGCGCCTTATGACGCATTGGTTTACCTGGTAGACGGCAGCGCTGAGATTATCATTTCTCAAAAATCGTTTCGTGTTCAAAAAGGAGAAATGATAATAATGCCGGCCAATCAACCGCATGCGGTAAAAGCTCTGGAAAGATTTAAAATGTTTCTCACCATGATTCGCTCATAACTTAGAGGATGGATAGAATTAGAGAAATTCTTACCCATGAAGGGCCCGCGGCATTTTTTACCAGCGGAGCCGATGGCGCCCACCTGGTGGCGCCTTGGAACAGTCAAATTCAAGTATTGAGCGAGAATAGATTGGCTGTGCCCGCTTTTCGATATAGGTTCAGTTAGGCCGTTACTGAATGATTTGGGTTAAGTCTTAGCGGCTGAAGAATAGAGAGTCTCTTCAATGAAGTTCCAGGAATAGCTATAATTGAACAGTGACCAAGCATCATTTCCAACCCAGGAAACATCTGCCCCCCAGCCGAAATAAATTCTCCTC
>JACPSV010000064.1:587-6810 GCA_016193115.1 Elusimicrobiota bacterium | reverse complement strand
TCTTGGCCCTATCCTTCGGAATTACGCCGTTTCTTTTGAGTTTGAGAAAGGGTGTTATTCTTTTGCAAGTGCCGGGGGAACAGAAAGTGCGGTTAAAACTGCCGGGTTCCTACATTGCCGTCTGCCTGGAAAAAAATTTGACCGGCGCGGACAAACAGAGATTGCAAGACCTGGAATATTCCCTGTTCGGCAAGTCCGGCGACATTGAAGTCTTAAAGTTCCCTTCCCGCGTTTACGCGACCGATAGAGGCAGCGACCAAATTCCTCTCTTCCAGTTCGTCGCCGAAAAGGCCGGAAACTACACGTTCAGTTCCGGATACGCCTACGATATGGAAGGCCCCAAAATCAAAGCGGTTCTCTTCCACACCGATCTGGGATACGTGCGGACGGAACTTTTTGTGGGACTCGGCATGTTCCTGGTTTTGGGAGTCTTGGGATTCTATTTCATCCGCAGAAACTATAAATCCTCAATTCCTTAAAGTATGTTCATGAGCGAGAAAGGAGAAAAGAAATTGTTTAAAACTCAGTACGGCTATTTTAATGCGGAAGGGGACGAATTCGTGATCACACGGCCGGACACACCAAAACCTTGGGCGAACGTGATCTGTCCCGGAGATTACGGACTGGTCGTTTCCCAAACGGGAGGGGGTTACTCCTGGAAAACCCATGCCAGCTTAAACCGGATCACTCGCTGGAACCAGGATTTGGTTTCAGATCAGTGCGGGAAATATATCTACATACGGGACGAAAAAACCGGAGAATTCTGGTCTGCCACGGTGCATCCTGTGAAAAACACGGCGCCTTTCTACGAGTGCCGCCATGGAGTGGGCTATACACGGTTCAAGGTTCAGGAGAAAGGCATCGAATCTGAACTCACGTTCTTTGTGCCGCCGGGGAAACCGTTGGAAGTCTGGGACCTTAAGATCACAAATAGTTCCAACCAGAAAAGGACTTTAAGTCTCTGGAGTTATTTAGAATGGTGTTTAGGGGAGTCACCGGACAACCATCGGGAATTCCACAAAACATTTTTAGAGACGGAGTTAGACCGCTCTTCCCAAACAATTCTGGCCAGTAAGCGTCTCTGGACGATTGTGAACAAGAAAGGACAACACTGGAACCGTTCCTGGGATTACGTGGCTTGGCATTCCGTCAACTTGCCCTTGAAAGATTACTGCGGCCACAAAGATTCGTTTCTGGGACGTTACCGCTCCGTTCAGAATCCGCAAGCCCTTGCAGAAGGAAAGATGTTGGGCTCCACATCCGGAAGATGGGATGATTCCATTGGTAGTTTATGCGTGGAAGTGAGCTTGTTGCCGGGCGAAACCAAACGAATCCACTGGACATTAGGGATTGCCTCCTCCAAAAAAGAGGCGGTCAAACTTTCCCAAGAATTTAAGCGGGAATCCGCGGTGGATTCATCGTTTGTATCTGCGCGCAAATTCTGGAAAGACTATCTCAATTTATCGGAAGTGTCTACGCCCGACCTCTCCTTTAACCTGCTGGCTAACACATGGCTTAAATATCAGGCTCTTTCCAGCCGGATCTGGGGACGAACCGGATACTATCAAGCGGGCGGCGCGTTTGGGTACAGGGACCAGCTGCAAGACAGCCAGATTTTTTTGCATCTAGAACCGGAAAGGACAAAAAGGCAAATTCTTCTTCATGCCGCGCACCAGTACCCGGAAGGTATCGTCCACCATTGGTGGCACCCGATCACGGAGGAAGGTCACAAATCCAGATATTCCGACGATCTTCTTTGGCTTCCGTTTGTGACGGCAAACTATCTCAAAGAGACCGGAGACTTTGCCGTCCTCCAAGAAAAATCTTCTTTTCTGTCGGAAGGAAACTCCAAAGCGCCCGTCCCATCCGCATCTTTATATCGTCATTGTCTTTTAGCGATTGAAAACTCGCTCTCCCGCAAAAGCAAAAGAGGACTTCCTCTGATTGGAACGGGAGACTGGAACGACGGCCTCTCCGTGGCCGGTTGGGAAGAGAAAGGAGAGACAGTCTGGGTAGCGCAGTTTCTCTATGGGATTCTTAACGAATTTTCCGAAATGGTCCGACGTTCCATTCAAAGCGGAATTTTACCGCGGTCGGAAAAGAAACGGATCTCATGGCTTCAAAAGGAAGCGCGATCCCTCTATCAAGCGGTCAATCGTTATGGCTGGGACGGGAACTGGTACTGGGCTGCCAGTTGCGACGACGGATCCTTAATTGGCAGCCACAAATCCAAAGAAGGGCGCATTCATCTCAATCCTCAAACCTGGGCGGTTTTGAATGAAATGGTTCCGCCTCAAAGAATGAAACCTGTTTTGCGTTCCTTGGAAAAATATCTCTACCGCGACTACGGTCCTTTACTCCTCTATCCTGCTTATGCGACGCCGGATGAACGAATTGGGTATCTGACCCGTTACGCGCCCGGAGTGCGGGAAAATGGCGGCCTCTATACCCACGCGGGTACCTGGGCCATCCAAATGGAAGCTTTTTTGGGACGGAACGAAAAGGCCTGGGAACTCTTCAAGAAAATCTCTCCTGTGGACAGAGGTTTTGAACCGGATTTGTACCAGTCGGAACCGTACGTCACGCCCGGCAACGTGGACGGACCCAACTCCCCTCACTATGGACGAGGCGGTTGGACATGGTACACGGGTTCAGCGGCCTGGCTTTACCGGGTGATGATGGAATGGATATTGGGCGTGCGTCCGGATTGGGACGGTCTCAAAATAGATCCCAGAGTCCCCGCCCAATGGGAACAGTTTACGGTCAAAAGGGTTTACCGCAACCGGATTTGCGTCTTAGTTTTTCGGAGAGATACTTCACTGAAAAAAAACAACGTTCAAATCGAGTTTGATGGAAAGATATTACCATCCAACATCATTGCTCCGGAATTTCTTAACAATGGATCCAACCATTTCATTATCCATTTTAATTAGACTATAATAGACTCTGATAAGACCAGAAGGGAGGTGATTTCAAGTGGCTGAAGTCGTTTTGAAAAATGTGTGGAAACGGTACAACGGAACTGTAGCGGTTAACGAAGTCTCCTTACAAATTCCTGACAAAGAATTTTTCATTTTGGTAGGGCCATCCGGTTGCGGCAAGTCTACGACGCTCAGGATGATTGCGGGATTGGAAGAGGTCAGCGAAGGCGAGATCTGGATCGGCGGGAAAAAAGTAAACGAAGTCCCGCCCAAAGACAGGGACATTGCCATGGTTTTCCAGAATTACGCCCTGTACCCGCACATGACCGTGTATGAGAACATGGCTTTCGGATTAAAACTGCGGGGATACTCCAAAAAAGAAATAGAAGACCGCGTGCGCGAAGCGGCGGAAATTCTGAACATGACAAACCTTTTACACAGAAAGCCAAAAGAGCTTTCCGGCGGTCAAAGGCAGCGGGTCGCCGTGGGACGTTCCATTGTGCGCAAGCCCAAAGTCTTTCTCTTTGACGAACCTTTAAGCAACCTGGACGCAAAATTGAGAGTGCAAATGAGAATGGAACTATCCAAACTGCACGACAAGCTGCAGACAACCATGATTTATGTCACTCACGACCAGGTGGAAGCCATGACCATGGGCGACCGCATCTGCGTCATGAAGGATGGGATCGTTCAACAGATTGCCTCTCCGATTGACTTGTACAATAACCCGGCCAACAAGTTTGTCGCCGGTTTTATAGGTTCGCCCCCGATGAACTTTATCGAAGTCACTCTTCAGGAAAAAAATGGGGAAGAAAAAGGGGTTTGGCTCAAAGAAGCGAACACCAACTCCAGTTCCCATGCCATGCAGGTCAAACTGATTCCGGAAATGGCCCAATGCGTCCAATCGTACATCGGGAAAAGCGTCGTCGTCGGCATTCGGCCGGAAAACATTTATGACCGCCTGTTCTATTCCGGCGGTGTGCGGGAAGGATCCTCTCTGAAAGCCACCGTTGAAGTCGTGGAACCGATGGGCTCCGAAAAGTATCTTTACCTCAACACGGGAAAAAACAGTCTCGTAGCGCGCGTAGAACCCTACAACTCCGCCAAACAGAATCAAGACATTGATCTGGTCTTAAACATGGAATCCATCCACCTCTTCGACCCCGAAACCGGAAACACTATTTGTTAACGCGCAAAATCACGTTGACAAACCAAGATACTTCCACTATGCTTATTTAGCATTTCCTTTTCCAAAAATAGTAGAATCTGTGTTGTTATTTTTATGGGCGAGGGTGCACACTGGAAAATTGTCCCGGCCGCACTTATTCTCGGTTTAATTTCTTGACGATTCTACTGAGTAGGATCTCCGTTCTCCTCACTCTCTCCTTCATTCCCTTCTTTCTTTCTTCTCAATTTTCACAAGCGAGCCATTCCGGAACCACAGGCGCCCAATTTCTGCAGCTGGGCGCGGGAGCGCGCGCCAGCGGGATGGGGGAATCGTTTGTAGGCGTCGCCGACGATGTGAACGCTCTATTTTGGAATCCGGCCGGGATCGCTCTCCTATCGGGAAAAGAGATATCCATCTCCCACCATGCTTACATTCAGGAAATAAATTCTCAAAACTTCGCTTACAGTCTTCCCACACGAATCGGAACATTTGGAACCGGAGCTCAATATCTGAATGTGGGCGATATCGAACGGCGCAGCATGACCGGCGATTACCGGGGAAATTTCAACTCTTCTGACATGGCGCTGACACTGGGCTTTGCCAGGCGTTTACCATGGAGCGGCAGCGCCGGAGGAATCAATGTCAAATATATTCGCCAACAGATCGATAGTTTTGACGCGCAGGATTTTGCTTTTGACGTGGGATTAATCCATAAAATACAAATTTCCGGATTAAAGTTCGGACTCTCATTCCTCAACATGGGTCCGGAGATTCGCTTTCAGGAAACCTCCTCTCCTTTACCCTCCACTCTAAAAACGGGTCTTTCCTGGACAGGCAAATCGGTTCCCATACTTTTGAGCGGTTCCGTCTCAATCCCGCAAGTCTCAGAAATCTCCTATCAGTTTGGGTTCGAATACTGGATGGCCTCTTCCTTTGCAGTGAGATCGGGGTATAAAACAAATTCAAACAACGATTCTTCGGTTTTCAAAATCTCGCAACCAACCGCAGATTCTACTATCTCCCGATTGAGCGGACTCATGGCCGGCGCCAGCATTAGATTTTACAATGCGCAAATGGATTACGCTTTTGTACCCCTAGGAGATTTAGGAAACAGTCATAGGATAACACTGGGATTTACATTTAAATAATGAGATTTTTGAAGAAATTCAAACCCAAAGTCATTCCCGCTTCCCCTCGACTGCGCTCGGGACAGGTCGCGGGAATGACGTTGGGAAGGTTTCTCTATTGTTTATCCTTGCTACTTATTTTGCATCTGGGTTCTCGGGAGGCAAGCGCGACAGATCTTGCCCCTTACTTCCAAGGGGTAACCTCCAGTTCCCTGACAGTCCGTTGGACAAGCTTCTCAGGCATTTATAACGTGACCCTTTCCACAAGCTCCAATTTCATTGGTTCTCAAAATAGTTCCGGCAGTATCCCTCTGATTCAAAACACTTCAAGCTATCCGAATTTAACTCAGAATGTCACCTACTATTTCCATGTCAAACTCAGCACTGAATCGGACGTCCAATACTCTTCGGTTTCCGCGCTGCTCACTTCCGTCCGGCGATGGGACGGCGAAGGAAGTGACAATCTCGCTTCCAACCGTTTAAATTGGGTGGACAACGTCGCGCCTATTAGCACGAATTCCGTTCAGTTTGTCACCGAGCAAGGAGGGACGAAAGCCTGCCATTGGGATTTGAACATTGATCTGGAAGGAGTTTATATGGGGGTAGGATTTTCTTCCAGCGTGGTTATCACGGGTGATAGGTTTTCAGTCTCATCTAATTTCTATCAAAACGGTGGAACATTTAATGCGGGCAATTCCAGCGTAACATTGAAGGGCAATCTAGCCGTGACGAATGCCGTCTTTGATACTTATCGAAGCACCGTCACTTTCTCGGGATCCTCGCCTTTTCAACAAGTGACACTCCCGTCCGGAGCAAGTTTTTATCATTTGGTCACTAACAATTCACAAACAGTTTACCTTCAATCACAAACCATCACGATCAACGGAAATTTAACTTTGACAACCGGCACATTCAATACCACCGGCTCTACAATCAACTTTCGAGGAAATGCCGTTACTGCCGGCGGGATCGTTTATGCCACAAACGGCAAGTGGTAACTGGGTGGA
>JACPSV010000064.1:0-543 GCA_016193115.1 Elusimicrobiota bacterium | reverse complement strand
AACGGGAATTTTCACGTCAATGAAGGATTTTTTAGTATCGGTTATTCCAATGTGAACGTGGAGAGAGATTTCATAATTTCAGGCGGAACTCTCACTTTTACGGGCGGACAAATTGTCCATGACGGAGCGGTGAATTCCTCCATGGATGTCCGGAGCGGCCACAAACTGCCCGACATCTATCTCCTAAAAGATTTTTCTAACCTGCGCGTCACTCCTGTCCGGAACATTGAGATCCAAGATTCTCTGATCCTAAGTATCGGCACCCTCGACATTTCCACAAAAGTCCTGACAATCGGCGGCAGCATTACAGGTAACATCAACTATACAATGAACGGAGACCTGATCACGACCGGTTCCACGGTCACATTTGTCAATTCCGGCGTAGACGGACGGATTTATGGCTCCAACGAAAACCGTGTTTTCAATGTAATGCGTATTGAAAACAGCGGTTCCAGCAGCAACGAGATTTCCTTCGACAAAAACACGACGGCAAACATTCTCTATCTCTCCCAAGGTTCCAGACTCGATCTTGCTCACCAGGCC
>JACPSV010000260.1 GCA_016193115.1 Elusimicrobiota bacterium | reverse complement strand
GTCGGAGATCTCGGCACTTTCTTACGGCCGAGCTCTCCGTCGAGCGAGCCCGCAGGGGCGAGCGGCCCCGCAAGAAAGGTTTTCACCCATATTCCCGCAACTTCAGAAGAACCTATTTCTAAGCAGCGTTCACAAAATCAAAGACTATATCGCCCGCGGAGACATCTATCAAGCCAATCTCTCACAAAGAATCGCTCTGGAATCCTCCAAATCGCCTCTGGAACTCTATGACCGTTTACGCAAATTAAACCCTTCTCCTTACGCGTGTTACTTGCGTTCCCCTTCCTACGATCTCTTGAGCTGCTCCCCCGAACTTCTCCTACATAAACGCGGCGCCCTTCTAGAAACCCGCCCAATTGCCGGAACGCGTCCACGCGGAGAGTCCGCTCAAAAGGACAGAAAACTGGAAGGCGAACTGATTCTGAACGAAAAGGAGCGGGCAGAACACATCATGCTCGTGGATCTGGAGAGAAACGATCTCGGTAAAGTTTGCGTGGAGGGCAGCGTCAAAGTGAGCGAAAGCATGGCAATCGAAAAATATTCTCATGTCATGCACATCGTTTCCCATGTGGAGGGCAAACTCAAGAGATCGGCAACCATTTTCACTGCGATTGAATCTCTCTTCCCCGGAGGGACGATCACGGGATGCCCCAAGATACGCTGCATGGAAATTTTAGACGAGCTGGAACCTGCGGCGCGAGGACCTTTCTTTGGTTCGGCAGGCTGGATAGGATATCAGGGAGACGGAACCTTCAACCTTCTGATTCGAAGCGCCCTCATCCAAAAAGAGAAGAAGGGCGGGAAAAACAAAATTTACTTGCAAGTGGGATCAGGAATCGTAGCCGACAGCGTCCCAACAAAAGAATTCGAGGAATCCTTGCACAAAGCGCAGGCGCTCCTACAAACAATCCGCTGACGATCCGCTAAAATTCAGGCAGGGTAAACGGGGACAGGGATTCCGTTTTTGGAATCGTCAATCAGGAAATCTATCGTCTCGGCTGTTCCCACCAGTTTGCCCATGACCATGAGATGCGCCCAGGTGGGCGAACATCCTTTCAGTTGGACTTTTTTGCCTTTGTAAGGGGAGACGTCCCATTGGGACAATTTCTGCTGGACGTTTTGGACGGAAGTTTTGGCGGGAAAAATTTCGTTGAGATCTATCAGGACTTTTTCATCCATCACACAAACGCTCAACTACACACTAAAGGATTCGCCGCAGGAACAGCTTACGGTGGCGTTGGGATTTTTTACGCGGAACCCGGACTTCATCAAACTCTGCTCATAATCGAGCTCGGAACCGGCGATATAGAGAAGGGTTCTGGGATCTAAAGCCACTTTCACGCCGTTCTGCTCAATCAACTTATCTTTAGAACCGACTTCCTCCGCAAACCCAAACTGGTAACTCAATCCCGAACATCCTCCCCCCACCACTTGAATTCGGAGAGGGGTTCCTTCTTTCCCCGACTTCGCGGTGATCTGTTTGATCTTACCGGCGGCAGATTCTGTAATAGAGAGAAGCATATTTCGATTTTAACCTTCGTCATTCCTTCCTAGATTTCTACGGAATGGCCGCAACCGCAGGATTTCTTGACGTTTGGATTTTGTATGGAAAATCCTTCCCCGCCAATATCTTCCTTATAGTCTATGACGCTGCCTTTCAGTTGGACGGCGCTTTGAGGGTCTATCAGAACGGTGACTCCGTCCACCGTCATTTCGTGGTCGCCCTCCTTCTTGGCGTCAAACGTAAAACCGTACTGAAATCCGGAACAGCCGCCGGCCTCTAAAAAGACGCGCATCGCTTTCCCCGCGGCTTGCGAATCTTTGGACTGAAACTCTTTAACTTTAGCGATCGTGGCGGGCGTCAGCGTGACAACGGGCGCTTGAGTCTGTGTCGTTTCCATATTATTTTCCTCCCGATTTTATTCTTGTGAGAAGTTCTTTCTCTTCGTGTTTGCGGCTTTGGCTCTTAACCTCTTCCAGGAGATGGTCGTCTCCCACTTTCTTCAAATAGTCTCCAATGGCTGCCCGGAGAGCGTCTTCCGCCAACACGGAACAGTGCATTTTAATTGTGGGCAATCCTCCTAACGCTTCGGCCACCTCTTCATTTTTCAGTTGAAGGGCTTCTTCAATCGTCTTTCCTTGAACCATTTCGGTCGCGACAGAACTTGTGGCAATGGCGGTAGTACAACCAAACGTCTTAAACCGGATCTGAGAGATAACGCGACGGCCGCCCTGTTGCTCCACTTTTAAATAGAAACGGACTATATCCCCGCAGGAAGGGTGTCCCACGGTTCCCATGCCGTCCGCATCGGGAATTTCTCCCACGTTTCTGGGATGCATGAAATGATCCACAATTTTGTCGTTATAAGGGCTCATCACACCATTCTAATTATAGCTAAACCTGACTTTTTTGTCAAGTATTCACTGAATCGTGTCACTTGATGGTGAATTGGACGTGGACACGCAGTTCGGGGTTGGGGTAATCCTGCGGGAGAGGAGGAAACGGGCTGGAATCGTCTACGGCTCTCAACGCGGCGCGGTCAAAAACAGAGTCTCCGGAACTCTCCTCCACCGACAGGCCTTCCACAGAACCGTCCTTCAATATCGTGAACGCGACTTGAGCGACAATCCTTCTCCCCATTCCTGAGGAAACGTTCCAAAAAGAGTCCATCTTCTTGCGCACGGCGTGCACGTACCATCCATAGGGAAAGTTGCCGGCGCCAATCCCGCCGACAGAATCCCCTTCACCAAAACCAATCCCAATATTGGAACCCGACCCTACCCTCGGTATCCCCGGGATCAAATCACTGTCTGGCTCCTCCCTGGGACGGGAGCGGGGTCTGGGAATCGGGACGCTAGGAATAGCCGAGATTTCTTCTTTTTTAACTTCCTCTTTTTTTGGAGAAGGGATCCGTATATCTTCTTTGGAATGGATCTTTTCTAATTCCGGCTGTTTTGTTTTTTCTAACCGGAACTCAGGAGCAGAATGGGTTCCGCCTCTCTGGCCTGTAGGCAATCCGCCCACAAAATCAACGGCAAAATAAGATTTCTGCGCTTCTTGAGAGAAACTCGCCAAAAGCAAGTAACCCAGAATCGCCACATGCGCGAGGGTGGAGTAAGTGAGGTACCGTCCCAGAGTGGTCCGGAGCATGGAGGTTACGGCGCGGGAATCTTTTCTTTTTCCGCTTCGGGCTGCTCGCTGGAAACGGCAACCCCAAGCTTCTGCGCGCCTGCGCTTTTAGCGACGTCCATCGCCTTAATCACCAGTTCTACAGGCACGGTCGCATCGGATTCCACCACCACAGTGCTGTTCTTCGTTTCCGCGAACTTAGCTCTTAACGCGGACGCCAAATCGTCCAGATGCACGGACTGTTGGTTCAGATAAAAATTTTTTCGGGCGGAAATTTGAATTTTAATGGGTTCCGATTCGGGAGGAACTCCGGAAACCGCCTTAGGCAAACTGACTTTAATTTGGGAAGAGACCAAAAAAGGAGTGACCACCATAAATATGATCAACAAAACCAGAGAGACGTCAATCAAAGGAATCATGTTGATCTCGGACATGATCGGAAACTTGTCCCGAGGCCCGATCTGCACTTTCATTTCAAAAGGTTCCTTTTATTGGATTTTGTCGAGGTCCGCGGACTGGACGTTCTGATTGTCCGCGGATGTCTCCGGACTTGACTGAAACGCGACGATTTTTCGCTGCGCGACTTTGGAACGGGCGGAACTGAAATTTTGCGCCTCGCGTTCTCTCAAGGGCAGCAAAAGTTCGACCAAGCCATCAGCGCAGATCTCAATATTTTCCGTGGTTCTGCGGATGCGGGTAGAAAAATAGTTGTAGGCCACAAGGGACGGAATCGCCACGAACAACCCCACAGCCGTCGCCACAAGCGCTTCGGAAATGCCGCTGGCCACCACTTGCGGACCGCCGCTTCCCGCCAAAGCCAGAGACCGGAATGCGCGGATAATGCCGATCACGGTGCCCAGCAAACCGATAAACGGAGCGGCGGAAGCCACCGTGCCTAAGAAAGGCACAAACTTTTCTAGGCCGCTCACCTCCATGCGCACGGCGCGGTCCACCGCCATTTCAATGCTTTCTTTTCTTCGGGGATAATTTTGAAACGCGGAGCGAGCGATCGTGGCCATCGGTTCTCCCAAAATCGAGCAGTGGTGAGCCGCGTCTTTGCCCGAAGAGATGAGAGGCTCAATTTTAGAGAAAAAATCTTTGACGTTGACTTTCCTCCTGCCAAAATATACCAGCCTTTCCAGAACAATGGCCAAAGAAACGATCGAACACAGAAGAAGCGCGCTCAAAACCGGCCAACCCAACAAAAACATTTCCTTCCAGGCAAACTTAATATCCATGGTTTTACGGCCCCCAGGCGGGCGTTATGGAATCGCCCGGAATTTCAGATACTTTTTTTTGCGCCATCCCGTCCAACGTGGAGACATACAGTTCTTTCCGACCGTTCCGGTTGGAAGAAAATAAGAGAAACCTTCCGTCGGGAGAAAAGGAAGGGTTTTCGTTGCTGCCTGCATCCTGGGTGACCTGCACGGTCTCGCCTGTGGTCACATCCTGAAGAACAATATCGTGTCTTCCCTGATCGGTGCCGCGCGAATAGGCGATCTTGTCGCCCCGCGGAGACCATGCCGGCGAGTCGCAATATCCGGAATCCGTCAACCGTTCCAGGTTGGTTCCGTCCGCATCCATTCTGTATATCTGCGGCCAGCCGGGCCGGTCGGAAACAAAGAGGATCTTCCGTCCGTCCGGAGAAAAGGCGGCGGAGGTGTCCGCAAACTTGCCGTTCGTTAACCGTCTCACAACGTTTCCATCGCGGTCTAAAAGGTAGAGGTTCGGCGCGCCCTCATGAGAGAGCGTTAGAACAACGGTATTCCCGTCCGGCGAAAAAGCGGCGGCGGTGTTTAACCCCTTGCGGGAAGAGAAAACTTTGCTCGTCGCCCGCTCCACCGAATAAAGGTAGGTGTCGGGATTGCCGCGACGATAGGAGGTGTAGATTATTTCTTTTCCGTCCGGAGACCAGCGCGGCAGGAGAGCCAGACTTTTTTCGGCAGAAATTTTCTTTAAGTTCATGCCGTCATAATCCATGACATAAAGTTCTTTAGGGCCGCCGGTAGTATTGGAGAAAACGATGCGGCTGGCGGAAACTCCCCGATCGCCCGTGAAACGATAGATCAGATCGGACACGATCTGGTGCGCGATGCGGCGGACGTTGTCCGGTTTAGAGCGGTAACTCTTCTGATAGATGGGCTGCCGCGTAGAAATTTCGTAGACGGAGGCGATCACCTGCACGCTCTGTTCCCGATCTTCCTGAAAAGACAGGTTAGAAGTCAAAAGCAGATCCGCTCCCAATTTTCCCCAGGATTCGAAATCTACCTTTCCGGAACCGGAAGCAGGCCCATCCTGAGCCAGATTGAAAAGACGGCTAAAAAGGATGTCCGAACGCGTGACTTCCTGCAGTTCAGAAAGAATCGTTTGCGCTTGATCGGAGCGGTCATACGTTTGAAAATCCGCCAACCCAAGCGTGACTTTCTCTCCCCTTTGAATCTGAAGGTAGATTTCGGAAGAGAAAAGAGGCGCGCCCGCTAAAAGCGAAAGGCAGGATAGAAAGAATATCCATGAGCCTCTTGCTAAACGAGCATTTTTGCTGTCATTCCCGCGAAAGCGGGAATCCAGAGAAGATATTCCGCGGCTAGATTCCCGCTTTCGCGGGAATGACGTGAAGAGGGTCGTTTTGCAACAACCTCTACTACGTTTCATCTCTCCACTCGACTCTTTTTGCGGTGGTTGTTCTGGGCTGATTCTCGTTTAGACGGTTTGGGTTGAGGGGACTTACGGGCGACTTCCTTCAAAATTTCTTTTGCGGTTTGCGCTTCGGCAGAATCCGGAAACTCCTGAACCAGAGCTTCCAACGTCTTTTTCTGGTTCTCCGTCTGTTTCATTCCTTCCAAAGAGTAGGCTCGTTTGAGCAGAGCATGCGCGCGCAGCTCTTCCGAAATTGAAAGCACCTTATCGAAATGAACCCTGGCCTGCGCAAAATCTTTTTTAATCAAGTAACTGTCCCCCAAATAAAACTCCGCGTCGTCTAAGAGATCGCTCTTGGGATATCGTTCCGCGAAACTCTTGAACCCTTGAATGGCCAAATCCATTTTTCCAGAGAGATAGTCCCCGTAAGCGGTACGGTACTCTTCGCTCGGCAAAGGAACGGAGGGTTGAACCGAAGCCGTGGAAAGAAGTTGCGTCATCTGATCCATTTTCGATCCCATCCGCGCCTGGGACTCATCCAACTTTTGTGTGAGCGTCGCCATCTTCTTTTGGTTGTGGATCAGTTCTTCGCGAAAGGAAGCGAGGGTTTGGTCTAACTCGCCAATTCTGGACTTGAGGTCGGCGTTATTCTTCTGTATCGCCTGCATCGTCTCTTTCAAATAGTCTATATCCGTGGTTGTGGCCAAACAACCGCTCAGAAGCCATCCGCACAAGCAGAGTGGCGCTATAGGATTACGCAACAGTGAATGAATTTGGAAAAGACCTACTTTATTAGAATTATTTGGATTGGGAAGCGCCGTTATCCGCCACGCGGTAGGCCCGCACTTTGGTTTCTGATCGGCGATTCTTAGACCAACAGGACTCACTCGTATCCAAACAGTCGGGTTTCTCTTTTCCGAAAGAGACCGTGCCGACTTTTTTGGGATCCAACCCTAAAGAAACGTAATACCGGCGCACCGCCTGAGCGCGTTTCTGGCCGAGAGCCAAGTTGTAACCGATCGTTCCCCGCTCGTCGCAGTGACCTTCCACTAAAATCTCAATCGCTTTATTTTTCTTCAAGTAAGCGGCGTTCTGAGCCAACGTTTCCCGCGCTTGTTCGGAAAGATCGGAAGAATCATACTCAAAATAGATCCAGGCCGCGCTCTTAGAACTTTCAAAATCTTTGCCATGGATGTCCAACTCTTCCGTCTCTACGCCGTCCGAAATTTTTTCCGTGTCATCCACGCTTTTCTTGACCATCTGTTTCTTCGCGCACGCCGTCAACCCAAAACTCAACCCGCCCACCAAGAGGAGAGAAACCCACCGGCTCACCCGTTTGGAACTCAACATCTTTCACCTCCTTCCCCCATATATACCAACGTGGGAATGATACTAAAATCCGGACGCATTTTCAAATAGGATGCAGAAAAAGGAACAAAAAATTTGACTTTACAAGGTTTGTCTGATAGACTAAATTTATGTTAGATAGAATTACCTTTAACAATACAATTATGGGTGGCCAGGCTTGTATAAGAAATCTGCGAGTTCCCGTAGTTATAGTTCTTAAACTCGTTGCATCTGGGACGCCAATCTCCCAAATCCTAAAAGATTATCCCGATCTAGAGGAAGAAGATATTCATCAATCTCTCCAATACGCTGCACGCCTTACCGAAGATCAAACCATAGAAATCGCTCTAAGATAGATGAAATTTCT
>JACPSV010000259.1 GCA_016193115.1 Elusimicrobiota bacterium | reverse complement strand
GAAGCGAAACTGCTCTCCACCGTGTTGCGGGCTGGCGCCCTGCCGGCGCCTGTTACGGTGATTGAAGCGAGGACAGTGGGGCCGTCTCTGGGGGAAGATTCTATCCGCGCGGGGGTTTGGTCCTCTGTGATTGGCATGTCTCTGGTCATATTTTTTATGGGGTTTTACTATCGCGCTTCCGGCATGGTAGCCAATGGCGCCCTTCTTCTAAACTTCTTTTTGCTCTTAGCCGCCATGATTTATTTTCGGGCTACGCTGACGTTGCCGGGCATCGCGGGAATGATTCTGTCCGCCGCCATGGCGGTGGACGCGAACGTGCTCATTCTGGAAAGGACGCGCCAGGAGTTAAGAAACAATAAAACGGTGCGCATGGCGATTGATCAAGGGTACGATAAGGCCTTCACCGCCATTGTGGATTCCAACCTCACAACCCTGATCGCCGCTCTTTTCCTTTTTCAGTTTGGCACGGGACCCGTGAAGGGGTTCGCAGTCACATTGACGATCGGGATACTGGCCTCCATGTTTACGGCCATATTTGTGACACGAACCTATTACGAGTGGCGTTTGCGCGATCCTAACTTTGTGGATTTAAGCATCTAATCCCATGCTCCAGATTATTCCAAAAACGACGATTGATTTTGTAGGCAAACGATACGTTTTCTTCGCGATTTCAGGGCTTTTGATCGGTGCCGGGATTGCTTCCTTGATATTGAAGGGAGGACCTAAATGGGGACTGGACTTTACCGGCGGGACTCTGGTAGAGATCCGGTTTCAAAATCCGCCTGCCGTAGATGAGGTGCGTAACGCCTTAATTTCTAAAGGGATTTCCTCGTTTGAGCTGCAAAGCGTGGGCGGCGAAGGAACTTTCATGGTTCGGGCCAAACCTCAGGGCGGAGGCGATGTCGGCAAAGAAGTTCAGTCCGCCTTGGAAGGATCGTTTCCGGACCGCGCTCCCAGCCTTTTGCGGAAAGAGTATGTGGGCCCTACGGTCGGGAGCCACCTAATCCGTCAGACTTTCTGGGCATTCATGCTCACGTTTGTTGGGATCATCATTTACGTGGCGTTCCGGTTTCATTCCGGCATTTGGGGAGCGAGCGGGGTGATTGCTTTGGTGCATGACGTTTTGGCTACGGTGGGGATATTTTCTATCACCAATAAGGAGATTGACGTCACGATTGTCGCGGCTCTTTTGACGATCGCGGGTTACTCCATCAACGACACCATTGTTGTTTTTGATTACATGAGAGAACAGTTTCGATTGCGCCGCACCGAATCTTTTGCGGAGGTGATCAACCGCAGTATCAATGAGACTCTTTCCCGAACGATCATCACAAACCTGACGGTCTTTTTTGTGGTCTTGGCGCTCTACTTTTTCGGAGGAGAAGTGATCCACAATTTTGCATTCGCCATGACCTTCGGCGCGGTGGTGGGGACTTACTCGACGATCGCTGTGGCTGCGCCTCTGATTTACGAATGGCAGGAGATCCGCTCTCAGAAAAGAGGTTCCAACCGCCGGTAGTTTCCTTCCCCGGAGATGGTCAGAAAAATTAAGAAGTATAAAATCTCTCTGCGGCCTTCTTTCGTTCTCAGGAATGTCAAGAAAAAGTCCCCGCTTCAAAAGTCGGAAGAGGAGACAGAGATACAGATCCAATCGGAAATCGAAAGGACGTCCGCTCTTCTGGAACCTGTCGCCCTCTACGAGACCTTTTCCTGCGGTTCTGTTCCGGAAACACTGAAACCTTTGTTGAGCCAATCTCCGGAATCCGTTTCCCTTTCTTTGATTGCAACCACGATCGGAACCCCTTTAGAATCAGAAATTCAAAAGTTGAGGGCGCAGGACACACACCAATCCGCGGTTTTAGAAGCGATTGCTTCCGAAGCTCTGGACCAATCTCTCAACTTCGTTCTCAAACTGATTGGGGAAGAATCGAAGCTGGAAAATTGCGACTGTTCTCCTCCCTGGCTTCTGGAGTCGTCCCAATTGAAACACAGTCTGGAACTCCTCCAATCTCAGAAAGCGGGTATCTCAGTGGACGAAAACTCTCAAATTTCCCCTCTCTACAGCCGTGTCAGCTTCTGTTTCTGGAACCCCATCAAAAAAAGATAGTCTCATGCAAACGTTTTGGAATCATATCGTCCCGCGGATCGCGTGGCTCTACCTCCATTGCGTAGGAAAGACTTCCCGCGTTCTTTGGGTCAGCCGTCATCAAAGAACTGTTTTGGAAGAGAGATCCGATCCCGTTATTTACGCCTTTTGGCACGGCAGACAGTTCTTTTTCCCTTACGTTTACAGGAACGAACCGGCGAGCGTCCTCGTTTCCCGAAGCAAGGATGGGGAAATTATTGCCCGGGTCATGCGCCTTTTTGGGTTGGGAGCCGTTCGCGGATCCAGCTCTCGAGGCGGTGTTCGGGCTTTGGTAGAACTTAAAAGGGTGTTGGAGTCGGGTGTGACCGTGGGCGTGACTCCGGACGGTCCGCGAGGACCGCAGAGGACCGTCGCGTCCGGTATCCTTTATCTGGCGCAAAAAACAGGCAAGCCCATTCTTCCCGTTACCTATTCGGCAAAACGGAAAATGATATTTCACGGTTGGGACGATTACTGGGTTCCTTTCCCCTTCAATTCAATTGTCGTACGCTACGGTCATCCTATTTTCATCTCAGAGAGCGACGATTTACAAAAGAAATCCGAAGAGTTGAGGCGCGAATTGGATAGAATTACATCCGAATCGGACCATCAGGCGCAGAGCCAGAAAGAAAGCTCTCAGGTTTGGGAGTCCTTCATTTACTTTATCTACAGTTTTTTCCTCCTTCTTTTCTCTCCTCTTCTTCTCCTGGGGGTATTCTTAAAATTTCCCTCCAATTTTTTTTCAGATTTCCGTTCCAGCTTTTCTGCTCGGTTAGGTTTTAGTATTGAGAATTGGACGCCAGGGAAAAGGAGACCACTCTGGGTGCATGCGGCTAGTTTGGGAGAGTGCCGCGCCGCGTTTCCGTTGGTACGGGCGATCAAAAAAGAGTATCCGGATCAACCGATTATTTATTCCGTAACGACCCGCCCCGGTTTGGAGGAGGCAAAACGGTTGCAATGCGGGGATTTCATTACTTACGCGCCTCTCGATATCCCCTGGATATTAGAAAAATTTTTCAAGCGTCTGCGGCCAAAAATGTTTTTGCTTTTGGAATCAGAGATCTGGCCCAACTGGGTGCGCCAAGCGCACAAGCGCGGCATCCCAATTGGAATTGTGAATGGACGCATTTCTCAAAAGAGTTTTAGACGATACCTTCAGTTTCGGTCATTGGCAACGATGGTGATGCAAAAGATTGATTTTGTTTCTGCCCGTGAACCCATGGACAAGGAACGGTTTATTTCTTTGGGAGTGAAAAAAGAGAGAACGGTGGTCGCCGGCAATTTAAAGTACGACTATTGTCCGCCGGAATGGAAAGCCGGCGCAGGTTCACAGGAACCGTTCCATCTCTCCCATGAAGGTATCTGTGTTTGGGCGGCCGGCAGCCTGCGCGAGGGAGAGGAAAAATACATTCTGGAAGTTTTCTCTTCCTTACGAAAAGATTCTCCCGATTTGAAACTTATTTTAGCTCCCAGACATCTGGGTCAGGTTTCGGATACGCTTAGAATTTCCGAATCGTTGGGAATGAAGTCCATTTTGAAGACAATTTGGATTCAGAATCCTTCAGCGCCGTGGGATTTGATGGTCTGGGACAGTTTGGGAGATCTCTGGCTCGCGTACCGGGAATGTCACTTTGCTTTTGTGGGGGGGTCTCTGGTTCCTAAGGGCGGACAAAATCCCATAGAGCCTGCGTGGTTTGCCAAGCCCGTTCTCTTTGGAAAATCCATGGAAAATTTTTCTGAACCCGCCCGGATTTTGCTGGAGTCAGGCGGCGGAATTCAAGTAGAGAATCCGCAAGATCTCAAGGCAAAGATTGAGGAACTTCTTAAAAATAGAGATCGTATCGGTCCAATAGGCAAATCAGCCAAAGAGGCGGTACAAAAATTTTCCGGAAAAAAAAAAAAAAAAACATTGGAAATTATTAAAGGATATCTATAAGGTTCAGAATGACTAAAATATTGGTGATACGGTTTTCTTCTTTAGGGGATGTCGTGCTTGCCACCCCCGTTTTTAGGAATTTGAAGGAAAAATATAAAGATTGCGAGGTGACGGTTGCGGTCAAAGGGGAATATGTGGATGTTTTGTCCTGGAACCCGTACATAGACCATCTTTTCGTGCTGTGGGAAGACACTTCCTTGCTTTCCTTAGTCCGAGCCGTGCGTCAGGAAAAGTTCGATATCCTGATTGATCTGCATAACAACCTTCGTTCCAATCTGGTGTCGTTTTTTTCGGGAGCGCGCCTAAAAATTCGGTACCGCAAAGATATTTTGGCTCGCCGGTTGTTTGTGAAACGCAAAATTAAAACCCCGGAACTCAATCGTCATACGGCGCAACGCTATCTAGAAACTCTAAAAATGATTGGGATTGACCAGCCCGGAAATTTTAAACCGGAGATTTTTTTTGATCGGGCTGTAGAGCAAAAGCGGCCGCCTCTCCGTTTTCTGGTGGTACAGACGGCATTTTTGGGAGACGCCGTTTTGACGACTCCTCTGCTTTCATCCCTCTACAACCATTTTCCAACCTGCAAAATTTCTGTTCTCTGCACGCCGGAAATTAAGCCAATATTTACCGGCAATCAAGAGATCGGCGAGATCCTAGTCATGGACAAGCGGGGAAAAGAATCTGGGATATTTTCCCTTTGGAATTGGGCGCAACGGCTGCGCGGGCGTTATGACATTGTTCTCTTGCCTCACCGCTCTTTTAGGAGCGCCTTTCTGGTTTGGTTGGCCGGCATTCCTAAGAGGATCGGTTTTGAGAATAGCGGGGGTAAAATATTTTTGACGGACGTCGTTCCTTTCCAATGGGAGATGCACGATTCTAACCGTAACCTGCGTTTGCTGGAAGCTCTGGGCATCCAGGCCGAGGAGCCTGTTCTTAAACTCCCTGCCCGCGAGAGCCCGTTTGATTTTAAACAATTCTGCGACAGCCATCACATTCCGGAAGGAAAAATGTTGATCGGCATGAATCCCGGATCCATGTGGAAAACCAAGCGCTGGCTGCCCGAATATTTTGCCCAGGTAGCGGACACCCTTCAAAAGGAGCGAAACTGTCAGGTGATTCTCTTTGGTTCCGATCAGGATAAGACTGCGGTACGGTCTGTCTGTTCCTTTATGAAGAGTCCCGTTATCAATCTTTGCGGGAAAACCGATCTCAAAACCTTGACATCCTTAATTTCCCGTTGCTCCCTCTTCATCACAAACGATTCCGGTCCCATGCACCTGGCCAGCGCG
>JACPSV010000258.1 GCA_016193115.1 Elusimicrobiota bacterium | reverse complement strand
GCCGTCTTCTGGGAGGGCAATACGTTTTTGACACGCAGGAGTCCAATCTTTCCGGAAACATCAGTCTGCTCGCGTCTCCCGCGATCCAAGTCAACGAGCAATGGTCTCTTCTGCCGACTCTGTCCTCATCCTGGCGAGGAACGAAATCCGTTCAGGAACTCGTGGGCGGCGGCACTCTTTTCCAGCAAACGCAGGATCACGCGTTCAATCTGAAAGGCGTTTTTTCGCCCAACCAGAGTTGGCGGTACAAGCTGGGCGGCGGGTATCGGATCCAACTTTTGAAAGAGACGACGGACGAGCAGTGGGGAAAAGGTCTATACGATTTCCAGAAACCGTCCGCCAATCTGGAGACGGAATGGATCTACAGCAAAGAGGTCTCGGTGCGGGGAGGATACGATTTTTACTGGATAGACTTTAGAAACTTTACTTCCCTGGAATCTCAGCAGAAAGATTTAGGACGGGAAAACGCGACCGCGGACACTTTAGACACCACGAACCACGGAGTTTATCTGAGCGCAAACTTCCCGTTTCCGTTTCTGAACGAGAGAAAAGGCAAAGCGGAGTTCTCCTATTTCTACACGTTTCGGAACTTTGCGGATCAGAAAATTGTTTTGGTCAGCGGGGACCTTTCCGGGGATCTCAGGCGGGACGCTCACCAAACCGTCGCTCTGGGCGGCTCTTTCCCATTGGCGTTGACGGAGGACGTGGGTTTGGTAACGGACATTAAAGGGAACTTCGCTCAGCTTAAATCGGATCAAAACAATTACGACGCCAAAAAGACGCAGTTTAACGCCACGTACTATTCTTACCGCGACTTTTCCGTTTCCAGCGGATTCAATTTTCTTTTTGGAAAAAACCCGATTGTCCTGACGCCCGGTTTCAGTTACTTGCGCCGCAACTATACGGATCGTCCCGTGCAAGACTCAAACGGCAATTACGGTTCCGGCTCTGTTCATACCAACGAATATTACGCCAACCTTTCCTTAACATACCCCATCCACCGCAACTTCAAATTGCACGCGCTCACCAATTTCGGTTGGTCCCGATCCAACATGAAATACGAAAAAACATACCGTTACAACTATACCACGTTCACGTACCTGTTCGGCATCCTCTACGATTATTGATGAAACTTTCGGATATTGATCATCTTCTCAAAGCAAACCGAATCCTTGCCTCCACATTAGATTTAGACAAACTGTTAAAGGTGGTTTTGGAACAGGCGGCTGAAGTGGTCTGCGCTGAAACCGGATCTCTGCTTATATTGGATGAAAAGACCAACGAATTGACGTTTGACGTTGCTTTGGGGGACGCGGGTAAAGATCTGCGAACGATCCGACTCAAGTTGGGTGAAGGGATTGCGGGCTGGGTTGCCCAAGAGAGCAAAGCCCTGATCGTGAATGATCCTTCCAGCGATCCGCGCTGGACCCGGAAAGCGGACCAAAAGACCAAGTTTGTGACCCGTTCCATCCTGTGCGTTCCCATGGTTTACCAAGGAAAACTTTTGGGGGTCGTGCAAGCCATCAACCGCAAGGACACCCAGGGTTTTACCGTTGAAGACCAGGAAGTTCTGGAATCTTTTGCGGCGCAGGCGGGAGTGGCCATCCAAAATGCCAGACTCTTCTCTTCTTTAAAGCAAGAAAAAGATAAATTCGAAACGATTTTCGCCCAAATGGCGGACGGCGCTCTCTTTTGTGACGAACAAGGCGTCATCGCTCTGGCGAACCCTGCGGCCTGCCAGTTCCTGGGCATGGATCGGGACCGGTTAGGAGAACACAATCTCTGGCAGATATTCCGTTCCTTTACGATCAACCCTTCCCTACAACCTTTCCTGAAAGGAAATGAAGACTGGATGGAGTTTGACGCCGCCCGGAACGAAGGGAAAACGTTCATTCTTTCCGGTATCATCAAAAAGATTGTGTCTGAGAAAAATGTGTGGATCGCCACGTTGGTGGTTTTGCGGGACGTGACTTTAGAGAAGAAACAGGAAAAATTGAAAAGAGATTTTCTCTCTTTGATCTCACATAAGCTGAAAACGCCTCTCGTGGCCATTACGGGATACACTCCGATCCTGTTAGAAGACGAGGACCTGGTCAAAATGAGTCCCGTCTTTAAGAAAGGGATCGAATCCATCCATGCGCAAGGCATTCATCTTAAACAGCTTGTAGAGAACCTGATTACTTTTTCTCTCGTGGAAGCCGAAGAGATGAAGATCGAAAAAAAACCGCAGATCTTGAAAAAAATTGTGCTCGATATTTTGGCGGGCATGCGCACGATCCTGGACGACAAAAAAGTGATTGTGGAACTGGATCCTTCCTTGGACCCGTTGCCGCCGTGTCCTGTGGATGGGGAAAAGTTCCGCGCTATCCTGCGCTGTCTTCTGGAAAATGCAATCAAGTTCAACACTAAAGATTCTAAGAAGGTTCGGATTTTTGCGGGTTCGGACTCCCAATTTATTTCTCTTTCGATTGAGGATGACGGACGCGGGATCCCGTCGGAAGAGACCGGGAAAATATTTCTGAAGTTCT
Source organism: Elusimicrobiota bacterium (assembly GCA_016193115.1). Lineage (GTDB taxonomy): Bacteria > Elusimicrobiota > Elusimicrobia > 2-02-FULL-39-32 > 2-02-FULL-39-32 > JACPSV01. The sequence continues at coordinate 5,311 of JACPSV010000258.1, read as the reverse complement.
ATCAAATTGAAGAATCGTTTACGGGTCAGGTGCAAGGCGCGGGGTTGGGGCTGGCTCTGGTCAAGAAACTGGTGGAAGTGCACGGAGGAACCGTGAAGGTGGAATCGCGGGTTGGGAAAGGAACCACATTCACGGTGACGGTGCCTGCATCCTGATGGACTGGAAAAAGATCATCCCTTTATTGACCTACGGGGACTATTCCGAGATCTATTCGGAGGAGTCTTCCGGTCTTCATATCAGTTACGAAGACATGAAAATTGAAGAGGTGGAAAGCGGCGAGTCCAGCGGGATGGGGTTACGCTACGTTCAGGATGGAGAAACGCGGTTTGGGCATTTAGACGGGTGGGATGAGGAAGGGTTGAAACATCTTTCCCAGGGTCTTTCCGAAGGATTGAAGAGTCTGCCGCCGGCCGATTGGAAAGGGGCGGTGCCCCATTTCAGGCATCCGGTTCTGGTAGATCCTGCGTCCGTTCCCATGGACGCGAAAGTGAAGATTTTAAGCGACGCCGACCGTTCCGCGCGTTCTGTGGAAGGGAAAGAATGGATCCGCCAAGTTTCCATCTCCTACGGAGAGAGATCTAAAAAGATTCACTGTTTCTCCGTCGAGGATCAGGCTCATTCCTGCTATCATGAAGAGCGTGTTTTTATGGTCTTTGCCGTGACCGTCGTGGCGGAAAAGGACGGTATCTTGCAGACGGCTACGGAAGTGGCGGGTTCTCTCTGCGGATTTGAATTGTTTGAATGGGAAAATCCTTCCCGCATAGCGGCCGTCGCCGCTCGGAGAGCGATTCAGAAACTCCGTTCCCCGCCAGCGCCCGTGGGAGAGATGCCGGTCATTTTAGAGTCTCAGGCGGGCGGAACCATGATCCATGAAGCGATCGGCCACTCTTTAGAAGCGGACGGCATCCAAAAAGGAATCTCGCCCGTCTACGCGGGAAAAATAGGGACGGTCGTAGCCAGCGAGAAAATCAGCGTCTTTGACGATCCCACGCTTCCGTCTCACCGGGGATCTTTCCTGTTCGATGATGAAGGGACAAAAGCGGAGAGAACGGTTCTGGTTGAGCGCGGCGTTCTTAAGAATTTTCTCTATGATCGAATTACCGCAAGAAAAGACGGGAGACCGTCCAACGGGCACGGACGGAGAGAATCTTATTCGCATAAACCTATCCCCAGGATGTCTAACACGTTCGTTCTTTCCGGTCCGGACGATCCTCAGGAAATTTTGAGATCGGTGCAGGAAGGGTTGTTGGTGCGGCGCATGGGGGGCGGTCAGGTGAATCCGGTCACGGGCGATTTTGTGTTTGAGGTGGAGGAAGGGTACTTGTTGCGGGGTGGCCAGATCCAGACGATGGTGCGCGGGGCATCTCTTTTGGGAAACGGGCCGCAGGTTTTAAGGACGATTGATTTGGTTGGGAAAGATATGGGTTGGGGCGTGGGCACCTGCGGCAAGGACGGGCAGGGAGTGCCTGTTTCGGACGGTCAGCCAACGTTGCGCATCCCCAAACTTCTAATTGGCGGTCAATAATACGTCTGGCGCATCATAATAGGAGGGATAGATGAGGAAATGTGTTTGGATGGTGGGTGCGGTGATTCTTTTAATGGGGGGTGTGCATTTGGACGCTCAGAAAGATGTGGAGAAGAAGTCGTTAGGCAAAAAAGAGAGTGGTCTTTACGCGACGATTGAGACTTCGATGGGCAAAATTGTGTGTCGTCTTTATGAGAAGGCGACTCCGCTCACCGTGGAAAATTTTGTGGATTTAGCGGAAGGCAAAAAGGAGTGGGCGGATCCCAAGACGGGAGCCAAAATGAAGAAACGTTTTTATGATGGTTTGACGTTTCACCGCGTCATGCCTAACTTCATGATTCAGGGTGGTTGCCCGTTAGGTAATGGCACGGGTTCGCCGGGGTACCAATTTCAAGACGAGATCGTGTCCACTCTCAGATTTGACCGGCCGGGTTTGCTGGCTATGGCCAATAGTGGTCCTGACACCAATGGATCTCAGTTTTTTATCACGCATATTCCCACTCCCTGGCTGGATGGAAGGCACACCATATTTGGAGAGGTACTGGACGGTCAAAACGTGGTGGTGGCGATCGGCAATGTTGCTTGTGGAATGAATAACAGGCCTCTCAAACCCGTCCTGATCAAAAAAGTCACCATCGAAAGAGTAAAATAAACTCAATGCTCAATTTGTCGCCATTCCGAGATTCATTTCTTCTGTTTCTGGCTCTGACTTTTAGTTCTGCCCTAGCTTGGGCGGGGGAGAGTTGGAAACCGAAGGTGTATCTTTACGAGACGCCGGAAATAGAGGTTAGCACCAGCGCTGTGTTTCGTAACGTGGATCCTCAGATCATTCAAATTCTGATCGAACTTCTGGAAGAAGGTAACTTGGGAAAAACGGAGTCGCCGGAAGAGACCCCTTCCTTAAAAGAGTTGATCACTTTTGTGACTCCGGAAGGCTTTGAGCTTAAAAACCGGTACCAGAGGTTAGGCGTCGCCTTGTCGGAATCGTTAGGTTGGGAAGAGATTAAACATGTGCGGGTCGTGAGCGAACAGAACCTAAAACAGAGGTTGACCACGATCGCGCGGTGGGACCATACCCCGAACGTCCGTTCCATTGCCTTGATTGCTCTTGCGACCATCAAAGACAAGAACGATCTAGTGTTTTTCCAGGAAGCCCTTTGGTCAAGAGACGTCGGGATCCGGTTTGCAACCGTGGAGGCGCTCAAAAAGTGGGGATTCCCGGAATCTGTCCCTCTTTTAAGGGAAGTGAGCGCCCGGGACGAATCCTTTTTAATCCGAGCCTATGCTCAGGCCGCGCTCGTGTCATTGAACGATCTTTCCGGTTTAGAGATGCTGCGTTTAAATTTAGAGAATAAGGACTGGCTGGTGCGGGCGGTTTCCGCCAAACTTTTAGGAGAGATGGGAACCGCGGAAGATTATGATCGTTTACTTGACCAGATCAACCGCGAGCAGACCGGCTCTCCCAACCCATTTGTAACGGCGGAAGTTTCTATCGCCGCGCTGAAACTGCTGCCTTTGAAACTGGAGAAAGAGAGGGAAGAACGAGAAAGGAAAAAGATGGAAAAGAGAAAGAAAAAAGGGCTTCCCATCGAACCGCCGGCGCCCAGACAGGATTTCGTCAAAAAAAGGTCCGCGTTTGAGATGGAACCTCTCGTGGTCACGGCGCCCCGCTTAAAAGTGCCGCCTACGGAAATTGTGGATTCCCGCATCAATTTTCAGCTTCTGAAAATGATTCAAGAGAAGGAAGATTTTGGTATTACGGAAGATTTGATCGGGCAGTCTCCCGCCTATGGGGACTTAAATAAGCTGGTGACTCCCTATGGCATTCGTTTGAAGACGCGTTACAACCGGATCGGTTTCCTCCTAACCGAAGGTTTGGCCGGGACAAAAGATTTTCAGTTGACGAACGAGCTCGTGCGTATTGTCCGCGAGAGCCAAAATCCGAACGTGCGTTCTTTTGCCTTGATCGCTTTGGCCTATTCTCAGGATCCGGCGCACCTGTCTTTGTTTCAAGAAGCGTTGAGAAGCCAGACCGCCGCGGATCGGTTTGCCGCTGTGGAAGCCTTAAAAATCTGGAGAGATCCGCAGGCGATTCCCATATTGGTGGGTGTCACGAAACTGGATTCCTCCGCTCTGATCCGCATTTACGCCGCGCAGACGATATTTCGTTTAGGCGATCCCATGGGCAGAGACTTTTTGCTGCGTATGCTGGACGACCCGGACTGGGTTGTGCGGGCCATGGCCATGCGCTACTTGGGCGAGATGGGCGGAGCGGAAGATTATTATAAAGTGTTGTCGTACCTGGCCATGCAGCAGCACAACATGGTGCGAGTTGAGATGGCCTCCGCTCTACTGCGTTTATACGCAAAAAAAGTTGAGCAATCCGCAATCGAAGGAGAGAAGCGATGATTGATTTGCTGAAAGAAATGGCGTTGACGGGCGGAGAGTGGGTCATCTACATTCTGATCGTGTGTTCCGTTGCGGCGGTGGCCGTCATGATCGAACGGGGAATCATTCTTTATCGGGAAAGAAAAGAAATGGAGAAAGTGAAAGAAAAGTTGCGGAACCTTTTGGGCGGAACCGTGTCCGAGACGTGGAGCCAGCATCTGAGTTCTCATTCGGGTCTGACGGCGTCTGTCGTGAGATCGGGACTGGAGGTTTGGTCTCATGGGGCCGACAGCGTGGAAGAACAGATGGCTTCCGTCACGTTTAGCGAGAAACGGCGATTAGAAGCGCGCATGATTATTTTGGGCACGTTGGGTAACAACGCGATCTATATCGGTCTTTTTGGCACCGTGTTGGGCGTGATCAAGGCGTTTCATGATCTTGCGGAAGGCGGCGGCGCCGGACCCGAGGTGGTGATGCAAGGTTTGTCGGAAGCCCTGATTGCCACAGCGGTCGGTCTTTTGGTGGCGTTACCGTGCGTCATCGCCTACAATATATTGCAGAAAGGGATCAAAGATATTTTATCGGAAACGGAAGCGATCAGTCGTCTCCTTTTGGCGCGTTCCAAGTCCCGATAAATGCTAACGGTGACATGAATCATAGCGAACACGAAGAGACCATTACTTCCATCAATATCGCGCCTTTGGTGGACATTATCCTTGTTCTCCTAATCATTTTCATGGCCACCGCTCCCCTGGTTCACCGCAGAGCGATCAACGTGAATGTTCCTAAAGCCGCCCAAACCGAACAGAAAGCGACTGCGACTTTGAACCTGGTGATGAACGAGAAAAAAGAACTTTTTCTGGGAGAAAAAAGAATCGTTCCATCAGAACTGGGATTCCAGTTGGGGGCGATGGTCCGGTCAGACCCCTTCTTGCATGTCTCAGTCCTGGCAGATCAGACAATTCCTTACGGAGAAGTGGTTTCCGTGCTGGATATCGTGCGCGGTTCCGGCGTCAAAAAAGTAGCCCTCGAAGTCCGCTCCAAGAAAGTAAAGTGACGACGCCATTTTATTCCAGAGAAAATCTATTTCGGAACGCTTTCTTCTTTTCAGTTCTCTTTCATGGTGTTCTAGCTGGAGGATTGTATCTGGGGAAGATGCGACAAGGAAATGTCGTTTCTCCTTCCATTGAAATAGATCTGACCAAACCGTTCCGGATTGGGGGGAACCCTCTCTTAAGGCCGGGCGGCGGCGCTTCCTTGAAGGCGCCGGAGAAAGTGGGGGTTCCCAAAGTTTCCGAGATGGGTCCGGCAGCGCCTGCAGGAAAAGAGAAAGAGTGGGTTTTGCCCGGCCCCAAAACAGAAGAAGTCGAAAAACCTGTTCCTGTGGGAACTCCTTCT
>JACPSV010000257.1 GCA_016193115.1 Elusimicrobiota bacterium | reverse complement strand
TTCTGAGAACGTTTACTTAAATGGGCGTAAAAAGTACCGTACCCAATTTTACCCAAACGGTAGAGAAGGCTGTCTCGCAGAAGTCCCATGAGTTCGGGTTGGGTGAGCTTGTCGGAAAGCATGTGAAGCAGTTCTTTCTGTTCAATGCTGACTTTCTGGAAATCTAATTTCTTCTCGATTTGGTACGCTCTAAAGAATTTAGAGACGTTGGGGTACCGGTTGGGAGATTCCGCAAACGCCCGGTTCTCCGGTTTGGCCAAAAATTCTACCCAAGCGCCCAGACGGATCTCGTTTTTCTCAAATTGGGTTTGTCGTTGGTCCAGATCTTTCTGAAATGCGCTGTACTCTTTCTGCTTTAATTTCTGGAGTACGCTTTCTACTTCTTCTTTCCAGGCCTTAACATTTCCTTTATGCGCCAGTGTTTCTTTGAAAGAGTTGACCTGATCGAGGTAGGAATCCTTCTCTTCCAGACCGTAAAACTCTACAGAATCGTTTTCCCGGCTCAAACCCGCAATCTCCGCGCCCGTCAAAAGACCGTCCTTCATGAGAGCGCCAGCCATCTCCAGCATGCTTCCCCGATCCGGATATTTGCGCCAGGTTTCTATCCCTTGAAGAGTCCCTTCCGAACCTTCTAACCCGACCATCTCCACTCCCAGACCCATAAGGTCTGTCAACAAGAACGCCAAGCTCTTCTGCGCGCTATAGACGTCATGCGCGTCTTGCAAGTGGATGATGAGAGGAGTCTTGGAGTCCATCTTGCCTGCTGTTTGGAGAATCTCCTGTCCTTCATTTAGATAGACGTTTTCAATCGTGCCGTGGCGGCTGACTTTCTCGGAAAGCCACTGAGGTACCTGCGCCCATTTACCCGAAAGAAGGGGCTTTTGGGCGGGAGACTCCGCCATCGCTTCCTTATATAAGCGTTCAATGTCCAGACGACTCTCGTTCTGTTGGAGAGACTGTTCGATCTCAGAAATGTCGCTCCCAATCCTGTGGGGAGCCAGAATCCCGCCTTGAGGCGCAATCACGGAACCCATCTGAGCGCTGGCTAACTGGATGCGCTCCTGAGATTTCTTTTGATATTCTTTGACCGCGTTCCGTCTTTCTTGCCAGAGGTTGGCTTGCGCGATAGGCGCGGAGATTGTCGTCCAGAGCATGCTGAACGCTAGGGTTCCGGCTATAAATCGAGTCACTGCCTGATGTTTTTTC
>JACPSV010000256.1 GCA_016193115.1 Elusimicrobiota bacterium | reverse complement strand
TGTCGTCGTACTGAGATCGTATGCGACCACAGGAACTCCAGGCAGCGCTCCACTTGCAAATCCGTTGGTTGTCACAAAACCTTTTACGCTGCCGGCGGTCACAAGAGTGAAATTGACCGTAGAAATGTTGACCCCCACAGTAACCCCAATATCGGAAACAATCTCGGTTGAATATCCGCTCTTGCTGGCCGTGACCGATAAGGCGCTCCCAGACGGTTCTACGCTTAAGCGATATTTTCCCAGAGAGTCGGTATAGACAGTGCTTGCTCCTGAGGTTTCAACCGCAACTGCACTCAGTCCCTGACCAAATATATCGGTTACAGTTCCGCTGATGTACCCATAGATACTGGAGGTGGTCAGAGACACATACCCCCACGCAGGGCTCAACGTAGGATACTGCCAGACCGGATCTGTGGACCCATTTGGAACACCGGTACTCACGCTGGGAGCGATTGTGACCGAAGAAATATCCCGTGTGAAATTGCCACTGGAAATGGTGACGGACCACGTTCCTGTCGCTAAAGAGGTGATTGTAAAGGATCCATGACTTTGCACATAACTGACGGAGGATAGTCCGTCATTGGCGGAAGCAGAAGCGCCCTCTGCCGGTGTGCCACTGATGGGAACCATGCGATAATCAGAATTCAAAACTCCGGAGGAAGTCAGCAGGAATGTTCTTGCGCTCACTTCCAGCCAATCGCTTCCATTGGTCGCGCTGACTCCGCTTCTGTTTCTATCAAAACAGTTCGCCCCAAAGGGCGTCTCCTGTCTTCTTGTGATTGTGATTGTTTGGGAATTGTTACCCTCGTCGGTTTTTAACGCGGACCGGTACAGAAGTTCTCCGCTGCTTAAACCATTCAGCGAACTTAGATCATATCCGGAACTTCCTTCCCGGGACAGAGTCGGAGAATTGTCCCCAGCAGTCGACTTCCAGGATACCCCATCGTGCCAGTCCGTTCGGCCATTCACGGAAGTCCCCATAGAACCCGTGACACGTATGCCTCCCGATCCGGAATTGTCCAGCCTATTTCCAGCGTAATACGCATCTGCGATTCGATTGATGTTTCCAGAAGGCGTGGTAAATGTGATCGTGCTTTGGTTCGCCACAAGGAAGTATCGGTTGGATGGGACACTGATAGTCGAAGTATTGGAATTCCAGTGAACGGAGGTGCTGCGAAAACTTGTAAAGACGCTACCCGTGATTCCCGGCATTCCCACCAAATATTTGGCATTATTGCCTGAGGCCGGCTCCGCGTCATTGCTGTCAATCCAGGATACAGTGACAAAGAAGATATTAAAGTTGCTCGTGGTGGAAGAACGACTGGCAATCAAAATCTCGTAGGTGGTTGGATTAAAAAGTTCAACCCATTCTTGTTCCCCGCCTCCCACATCGGTACTGGCAACGACTTGTGTAACCACGAGATGATCTTGAATGTAGGCATACCCCGTTGTCTGGCCGAGCGCCTTGAGAGTCAAAGAAAAATTGTGGTAAGAAGTTCCTGTTTGGCCGGAGGAAACAACATAGTTGGTTGTGACAGATACAAAATAGCCCGTCGCGCTGGCCCGAAGAGAATAGGTGCCCGGCTGCACCTTGAAAGAATAGCTTCCATCCCCGGCGGTCCTGGCAAAATAAGAAGGATTTTGCTGAGTTTCGACAAGGGCGCTGGGAATGGGGTTCCCTGTCGTCCCGGAAGAGATCACGCCCTGAAATGCGTATTCCAGCTCAGCCCTGTTGGGGTTGTTTCTTAAGTTCCTGATTTCCACCTTTTTCCACACCTGATCTTCTTCCCACACGACATAGCACGAGATTCGTTTGATGCCTGTATCGTTCGCTGTCCAAGCTTGTCCTATCAGATTGTCCCCATCCTGTTTCAAATATTCAACATAAGAGCGCCGTCTGAAAGTTGTTCCGCCAACGTTAAGAACCTCTTCCGGATAGTTTCCAATATCATACGCGACGCCGGAAAAATTGGAATCCGTGGTGGAGGCCGTGGTCACAAGCAGGCGGTAATATGACAGGTTCTTAAGAGTTTCTATCTTTTCTTGAGCTAGGTTCGTGGCAAGAGTTTTTGTCTTGTTGACCAAAATACTCGACACAAATGCAACCGTTATGATGAGCAGCCCCACCATAATTTCAACAAGCGTAAAACCTTTTTCCTCCCGTCTGCCGGCAAGGTGATGGCTCATGGTTTTTTTCCCATAACATCTAAGGTAAAACCATTTGGTCCTAAAGGACGAGAGTGTGACTTCGTCACCTCCAGTCGCTGAAGCTCGGTCATGGTTTTTTTCCTATAACACCTAAGGTAAAACCATTTGGTCGCTGAAGCTCGGTCATACTGAAATTATAATCTAAATAGGCTGAATCTTCCAGACGCGGGCAAAGAATCTTTTTCACCGTCAACGTCTCGACCTTTGGCGCCACAGGTCTCGATGAAGGCGGATGGTACTACATCACTCTCAGCGGATCGCTCTACGCCAACTGCACCCATACCGACACCAAAAACAAGGTCATTACGAACTGGTAGGCAAGGAATTCTTGACAAGGATGCATATGTAATATATAATTTATATGCATTCAATAAAAATGGTATTGGAGAAAAATCATGAGAACAACACTCAATTTGCCAGAAGATTTGGTTCGCAAGGCGCAACACGTTTTAGGCACAAAAACAAAGACCGAAACAATTATTCTGGGATTGCAACAACTTTTGCGGAAAGATAGAATACAAGGACTCTTGTCCATGCGAGGCAGAATTCCCCTGGAAGTAAATTTAACAAAGTCTAGAGAGCGACTCCATTAAACCCGTATAATGCAAAAGTCGGGTTGAAAAATGGATCTTATTTTGGTAGACACTTCAGTTTGGATCGATTTTTTCCACTCAGCCAAATCTGGAGAGTCTAAGAGATTATCTGAATATTTAGAAGGAGACAGGGTTTGCATTACCGCCCTTATCCGCGCTGAAATTTTATCCGGGGCAAGGAACGAAAAAGAGTTTAATCTCTTAAAAGAAAACTTGTCTGCTCTCCCTATTTTAGAGGAACCTCAAGGGTTTTGGGATCAGGCGGCTCATCTTCGATTTCTATTAGCTAGACGTGGAATACAAAGTTCACTCATAGATCTTTCCATTGGAGTTTTGGCCTATCATCACAATTGTTTTTTATTAACGCGCGATAAAGAGTTTAAACAGATTGCTCATATTTTGCCTATAAAATTGCACAATCTCGATTAAACCCGAATTTTGCATTCGGAGTGGGACATGAGGCGCCGTCAAAATGATAAAGTTTGTTTGGGTCTTAACCTTGGTTTTTCTGTTCCCTTTATCGGAAACAGGTTTAGCCACGGAAAAACTTAAAGTCCGAGCACAGACACCGACCCGTTTCTCACCCTCAGAAAGCCATCGCCAGTCTCTCTTGAACAAAACGATATTCCAGAAGACGGTTTACAAATATAACGAGCCGGGGGATTTGATTGAGCTGATTCCCTTTGTGCGGGACATCAATGACCTGATTCCCAGACGATTCTCTTTCGTGGAACACCAGTTTCTGCTGAACAGCAACGAAGTGGTTATCCAGCACCTTTTCCACGATTCCCGCTCCCGAACCGCTCCAAAAAATTCGATTATTGCTCTGGAGTATATGGGAGAGTTAGGTCCCTCGTTCGATACGCGGGTGGAAGTTCCTCTCTTTTATTCCTCTCTCTTAGGATTTTCCGATTGGTACCGCTATCCCATGGGAAACTACACAATGAGGATCACGGAAAGCAACTTCTCCATCCGCGAAGGTCTCTACATCAAAGCCCGAACCAGATTTTAGCGGGCGATTATTTCGGATACGGTTACTAAAGATAAACCCTTCTTCTTTGCTTCCTCTATGATGAGGGGTAGAATTTCTAAAGTTTTGTTTCTTTTTTTGCCGCCATCGTGGAAGAGAAGAATGGCGCCGGGCCGAATCTGGCGGATGTAGTCTGCCGCCATTTTCTCTTTTGGGATAGGCAACCAGTCTTCGCCGAAAGTCCAGTTCACTAAAGTGTAGTTGAAACCCTTCGCGACCTCTCCCAACCAAGGACGGAGATATCCATGAGGCATGCGGCAAAGTTTGGGTTCAAATCCCAGAGTTTTCAGGAGAATTTCTTTTGATTGGCTCATCTCCTCTTGAATGGCCTGTTTTGTCTTCTCCACGCCCAAACGTTTCTCCAGAGAATAGAAGTTTTTGTGGCTGTAGGTATGTTCCCCAACCTCGTGACCGCGTTTCGCGACTTCCTTCGCAATTTGCGGACGCATCTGAACCTGATCCCCATTCATAAAAAATGTGGCTTTGATTCCGTACCGATCCAGAAGGTCTAAGACCGGTCTCGTCCATTCTCCCGGCCCATCATCAAACGTCAGCGCCACCGCCTTCCTATTCTTATTCCCGTCCGCAAAGAAGTCTCCCGGTTGAACTGCCGCCGAAGCAGAGGATACAAAGCAAAGAAAAACGAGTGTTAGGATTCTAATGTTTCTTTCCTAGGAGACCGGGTTTGGGGACGAAACCGTGCGGGAGGACTTTTAGAACTTCCAGACCGTTGGCTTGATACCATTGGACGAGATCTTCTTTGGTGTGATGGCTTTGGTACGGCGGGGTCAGCCAGTCAAAATTCTCCTGCAACCTCACGCGCCAGAGAGGATGGACAGAAAATGTAAGATACTTGAGGAACGGTATTTTCCCCAGCCATGCCAGAGGGTAACAGAGGGCGTACAACAAGGAGTGGGGGAGATGCACCGTAAAAAGGCGTAAAGTGTTACTCAACATTTCTCGCACCGTGACAATCATCCAAACCAAGGGTAGTATCTTTTTAAGACCTTTTCGATCCTCCCTCAAAGGATTCGTCTTAAAATTTTTGTAGGATCCGCCTGCGCCATACACCCAAACGGAAAGAGAACCGCCTGGTTTAAGAGAGCGCGTTAAACTGGACACGCAATCTTTCGCGGAAGGAGTGTGGTGAATGACTCCGAGACTGTAGATGATATCGAAACACTTTTCTTTAAGAGGTAGGGACAACAAATTGCCTTGAATGAGGTGCAACCGTTCCGATTCTTCCGACAAATCCTTCAGCCGGAGAAGCGCTTCGCTCAAATCGAACGCCACCACGGTCGCTCCCAGAGAATGAGCCACGCGGGAATAGCGTCCCATGCCGCAACCCGCGTCTAAAACGATCTTCCCTTTCCATTGTTCCCGCTCGATTTGAGTTTCGTTTAGAAAAATTGTTTCATCTTCCGGCAGAGAGCCGGGATACCGCAACCATTCATACCCAAACCGTTCTTGCGTGGAACCGTGCACTTTCTGGAAATTAGGGACAGCGCCCGATCGGGCGCTGTCCCTAATTTCCCGCCGGAATGACGGTACGAACCGGGGAATTCCTTCAAGGATCGGGAAAACTTTTGAGCAGGAACCGCACCGTAGCGCGCCTTCTTCAATCTCTCTGTGGCGAGTCGTCTTCTCTTTGAAAACAGAAAGAGTAAGACTGGATTGGCATTCCGGGCACGCAAGAAAAAGAAGAAGAGATTCTTTCATTAACGATCCAATAAATCTACAAACTGTTTGAGGTCGGATGTGGGTAACTGGCAGGAATGATGGACACAAACGTATGCGGTTGGTTTCCGAACAGGGGAGATAAAAGATTTCAGCCAGGGAGCTGCCCGCATTAAATTTTCCCGAGGCGCGTCCGGATCCAAAAGGACTAGAACTTTGTTGGGAAGGAACCGGCGATAGACCTCCCGAACCATGGCCTGAGTTTCAGGAAGACCCGGCTTACCTACAATCACAATCTCCTGGCCATCACCCAAAGCGAAAT
>JACPSV010000287.1 GCA_016193115.1 Elusimicrobiota bacterium | reverse complement strand
TGATCAAAATAATGGCCATCGCTCCGTATCCGATCAGACTGTAAAATTCTTTGTTCTTTTTCCAGAGGAACCACTGGAACGTGCTGAAATCAATGTCCGACCAGCGTAGATGTGCGGGCAGGAGGCGCGGCACCCGGTTTTCATAACTTAGATACTCCTGTGGGAATTTTTCCTGAAGCTCTTTTTCTTCTTTGTGAATTTTTGGCCAATAGACGGAATCAATCAGGATCCAAAAGAATGTCCAGAAAAAGAGGGTACGGTCCAAATACGGTTTGGAGAGCGAAAGGGAAAACGAACTGGACGCGATGAGCAGTCCTACCGCTGCTAGAAAACTTCCCGCATAGAGCGGGTGCCGCACAACCGCGTAAGGGCCGGAAGTCGCCAGCTCGTCCATCTTTTTGACGCATCCCGCAGCCCATTGGCGCAGGAGGATCCCCAGAAAAGAGATTCCTAACCCCACCACCAAAAAGAAAATGTTTCTCGGTTGAACTCGCCACAAAAATAGAAGTCCAAAGAGGAAACCGATTCTCACCCGGTAACGTTCCCACCAGGGAGAGATGGGCGGCGTTTCAGGATTCATGGTTTAACATCCATTGGACGGCATGAGGTAATGTAGAGGCGATGTGGTCCGGTTGTGTTTTAAGATGGGCTCGAGATTTTTTACCTTTCCCCGTGAGCACTAGGATTGTTTTTGTCTTCCCGTTCTTCCCCCAGAGAATATCGCTCTCCTTGTCCCCGACCACGACGCATTTTTTAAGGTCCAGTCTGTACTTATGGGCCGCTTTCAAAAGAATGCCTAAATTAGGTTTTCGGCAGTGGCAGCGATCTTTTGGGTGGTGAGGGCAGAAGAATATCTCATCAATTTTCAGATCATTTTTTCTAAATAACGAGAGCAAATTTTCGTGAATTTCAGCCAACGTTTCTAAACTTAAATAGCCGCGCGCCACACCGGATTGGTTTGTGCCAATGATGATTTTCCATCCCTTTCCACGCAGTTTCTTTAATGCAGGGATGACCCCCTTATAGATTTGGATTTTGCCGGGATGAGAAAGGTAGTGGGCGTCCTTGATCACCGTCCCGTCCCGATCTAAAAAGACCGCGCGATCCATTTTAAGAGAACACCCCTGCCAGAGAACGTTCCAGGATTTCTTCTCCTTGTCCCCACTGAACTTGGATCAGAAGCGTGTACGCGGGATAAGAGTTGGGAATCTTGACGGCATCTTTTTCTGTGATGAGTATGAAACAGCTCTCTTTTTCCGCCTGTTTGCGAATCGCCTCCAGTTCTTCGGAACGGTAAGAATGGTGGTCCCTAAACCGGAAAGAACGCACGATGTTTCCCCCCAGATTTTTCACCAGAGTTTCAAAGGAAGTTGGGTTTGCGAGCGCAGACAATAAGAACAATCGCTTATCGCGAAGCCATGGGGTTGCAAAAATTTCTCCGCTCCTGTGCTCGCGGATACCTTTACTTTGGTAAGAAAATGAGGCAAACGGCGATCTCAAGGGAAAAGAAAATGTCTCTTGAAATGATTCTAAGAATTTTTTCTCGCTTTCTAAATCTGTTTTCACAAAAATGAAATGAGCTCGCTGAAGAGATTTTATATTTTCCCGCATCACCCCTCTGGGCAAAAGGTATGGGAAACGGGTCAGGGATTCGTCCAGGGAAACGGAATCCCAGTCTCTGTGGATCCTTCTATGCTGAAATCCATCGTCTAGGATTAAACAGTCCGGCTTAAATTGTTGGAGCGCGATTTCCGCCGTTTGAACGCGGTCCGACCCCACAATCACGGGCACTCCCGGCAAGTTTTGGCTCAAAAGAAGAGGTTCATCCCCGCAGAGGGAAGGATCCGCGAGTTTCTTTTTGCCATCCGAGACCATCACAACGTTTTGGGAAGAATCTCTCATGTACCCTCGGGAAAGAATGACGGGCTTTCTTTTTTGCCGCAAAATTTTATGGGCGCATTCCAACACGAGAGTGGTTTTTCCTGATCCACCCACGCTTAAATTTCCTATGGAAAGCACGGGAACCGGGACTTTCCTGCTGACCCGTATTTTTTTGTCATAAGCCCGATTCCTTAAGCTCGTGATAGTACCATAAAAAAAAGCGAGAATCTGCAGGGCAGATAACTGGATTTTTTTTGTGAATCCGGCGTTTTCTCCCGCAATCAAGGATTGCCAGTATTGGATTAAATATTCAGGAATCATGTTTAGGAATGGAGTTCAAAGATTCCAGAATGGATTGTATTTTAGAGAGAACCATCGGCGCGGTGATATGGCGCATGCATTCGTGTCGGTAGGGACATTTTTTTAGTTCGCAGCCGATACAGAAAAGTTTTTCGTCGCGGAGCGAGGCGTGCAGGGGTTGGTTAGGACTGATGGAGAGAGGGTTGGTCGGGCCGAACAGGGTCACTGTAGGAACTCCGAGAGCCATGGCGATTTTTTGCGGACCATTGTCGTTGGCGACAAAAATTTTGCATTGTTGGATGAACGCGGAAAGTTCTAGAAGTTGAGTTGCGGCCATGGGAATCGCTCGGTCGGGGATGGATCGGGCAATCCCATCCAATGCGGCGCCTTCTCCGGGTCCCCCAAGGAGAAGAATCCAGCAACGATAACGATCCGTTAAAATGCGCGCAAGTTCCGCAAATCGTTCCGGCGACCAGGCGCGAATCGGGTGTCTGTGGAGAGGCGCAAATCCTATGACCACCTCCGAGGATTTCACCCCTCTGGATTTTAGGATGTTCGCGGCCCTTTTCAAAGGTTCTTCCGGCATTTGGATGTCCCAGCTCCAGGTCAAGGGCTCTGTCCGAATTGGCAGAACTTTGAGCAGATCCAACTTCTGCAAGACAATAAATTGGTTGCGGTCGGATTTCACAAGCCGGTGATACACCCAAGAACGTGTGAGAGGACCGTCAAACCCTACTTTGAGTGCGGCGCCGGAAAAGAATGTGAGCAGAAGTGATCTTCCGTTAGAGTGGTAATCCAGGATGACGTCATACTTTCTTCTACGGATTTCAAATAACCAATGGATTGATTTTTTCTTTTCATAGACAAGAGTTTCGTTCAGGTATGGGTTCAATCGAATCAGTTCATGAGCAGGCCTTTCCGTTAGAAAATCTATTTTAGCTTGCGGGAAATTTTCCCTCAATACCCTCACGACCGGAGAAGTAAAGACGACGTCCCCAATCCTTCTCAACTGCAAAATCAGGATCTTTTGAGGGATTGGAGCCATGCGCTTAAGACGATCGTGGGCCAAAAAAGAGCCATCGTCTCTCCGTTGGGAGCACTAGAAATTTTTTGTTTCAATTCCTGCAGGGATTTCTTCTGAAAGAGGCCGGTGGAATCGAGTAACGATTCATCCAAAAGAGAATGAATATATTCGGGCGGGTGAGCCGATATCCATTTGGCTAACGGGACAATAAACCCGTGTTTCTTGCGCCAACAAATCTCGGGAGGTAGATAACGGGCGGCAATTTTTCTTAGGATATATTTTCCCTTAAAGCGGCGAATCTTGAATCGTGCGGGGATCCGCGCGGCCAGTTCCACGACGTTGTGGTCCAAATAGGGAGGTCGGGCTTCCAAGGAGGCGCTCATGCTGGCCATGTCCACTTTCATAAGGAGACGGTCGGCTAAAGCGGTCTGCCGTTCGAATTCAAGGATGGAGTTTAAGAGTTCCGGAGGTTGAGTTTGAGTCAGGAAATCGTGATGGGTGAGATAAGGGTCGTGAAAGGGGGTACCCTGTCCTGATTCAGATAGTAAGGAGGAGAGGGTTTCGGGGCGCATGTCCCGGTTTAGAAGGTACCAGTTGTCCGGACTTAAATTCGGAATCGCCCGAAAAGTTTCCCCCTTGCCGGCATTCTGAAATATGGGAACAGCCAGAGGGTGGAGAAGGGAGGGCATCTTTTGGATCCACTGGGAATAGAGGAGAGCCTTGTAGCGGTTATAACCGGCAAAGAGTTCGTCGCCTCCTTCCCCGGCCAGGACGACCTTCACTTCCCGGCGCGCAAACCGGGAAAGGATGGCCGTCGGCAGGATCGTGGGATCGGCTACGGGTTCGTTCATTGTGGAGAGGACGGCATCGGCAGAAGTCAGATCCTTTTCCGTGAGACGGAACTCGTAGTGTTCCGTGTTTAAGTGTTGAGAGACTTTTCGGGCGTAAGTGGACTCGTCCACACCCGTTCCTTTCTCAAATCCAATGGAGAACGTTTTTATTTTTCCATGAACGTGTTTGGCCATCAAAGCCGCGATCAGGCTGGAATCTACCCCACCGCTCAAAAAAGCGCCCAAAGGCACGTCACTCACCAGCTGCATTCGAACGCTCTCTTCAATCTGTCGCGCAAGCAGCTCTTCACAGTCGGAAAAATCGTGCAGGGCAGGCGTGGAGACGTCCAATTTCCAGTATCGGTTCTGGGTCGTTTTTCCTTCCCTCACCATCAAACTGTGAGCGGGCGGAACTTTGAAAACATTCTTTAAGAGGGTGTAAGGCGCCGGCACAAACCTGTAACTGAAAAAGTCTCTGGCGGCCGTAGGATCAAATTCAAGCGGGATCTCTCCGGATTGGAACAGGGATTTCATTTCTGAAGAGAAGAGAAACTTTTTTTGATCGCAATAATAATATAAAGGTTTGATTCCCATACGGTCGCGCGCCAGAAAGAGCTCTTTTTTTCGTTCGTTCCAGATCGCAAAAGCGAACATCCCATTCAGTTTTTCTAGACATTTTTCCCCGAACTCTGCAAACAGGTGTAAGATCACTTCCGTATCGCTCCGCGTTTCGAACCTGTGACCCAGAGATTCGCACTCTTTCTTTAAGGCGGGGAAGTTGTAAATCTCTCCATTGAAGACGATCCGTAAATCTTTGTAACGCATGGGTTGGTGTCCTGCCTCGAGATCTAAGATGGAAAGGCGGCGGAACCCTAGCCCCATCTCAGGTTTGTCGGACTCCGAAAAATAAAATCCCTCGTCGTCCGGACCGCGATGGTAAAGCGATTGTGTCATCCGTTCTAATTGGCTTCTGGAAATTTTCTGGCCGTCCCACCTTAAAGTCCCACAGACGCCGCACATGATTAGCGGGTGACCAGCCTTTCGTACAGCTGACAAAATTTGTCCGCCATCACTTGGAGGGAACAGTTTTGCAGGACCCATTCTCGACCTTTCATGGCCATCCGTTTAGACAAGGTTTCATCCGTCAAGGCTTGCAGGATCGTTCGTGCGAGGGCGTCTGGATTATTCGCGGCCACCAAATATCCTGTTTTCCCATCCTGAACGATTTCCCGGTTGCCGCTCACGTCTGAAGCCGCGACCGGAATCCCCATGGCCAAAGATTCCCGAACCGCTCCGGAGAGACCTTCCCCTTCGATTGCAGAGTTGACGCTCAAGTCGGTGAGAGACAGGATATCGGTCACGTCTTCCCTAAATCCCAACAATCGGACGTTTTGAGATATCCCCATTCTCTGTGCTTCCGGTTGAAGAGAATCGGTTCCTTTCCCAACCAGAAGAAAAATGATTTTAGGTTTAATCTCCAGAGCTTTCTGAGCTGCTTGCAGAAAAATCTTTTGGCCTTTCCAAGGGGCGACGTTCGCTATTTTAGAAACCACTTTATGTCCCGCAGGAATCTGAAGGAATTGTTTCAGGGTCTCGTGAGCAGATTTGGGAGCAAACTCTTTAGGATCGAAAGCGCTGTAGATCACTTCAATTTTGGAAGGTTCTACCCCGCCTTGGATGAGAGTTTGACGCACCGACTGACTGACGACGGTATAGGCGTGGATTCTTCCCGACCGGTATTTCCAGAGGCTGAACGGATTTCTTCGAGGCGAGAAAGAGACTCGTCTCGAGACGACGAAAGCGGGCTTTTGTGTGGCTGTGAGCGCAAGTAAGGAGATCGCGTGGGCTATGGGGTGGTGCGCATGCACGATCTCCGGCTGATATTGAGATATCCATCGGCGGCAACGGTAAGCGGCGATAAGATCGTAGTCTTGAAACATGGGAACCGTATGGACGGGTATGCCCAAAGGAGAAATTTGGGAAATGAGTTCCGAACCCGGCGGGCAGACGAGGATATTGGTGTGTCCCCTTTTCTTCAGTTCCGCGAGGAGAAGTCCCATCTGTTCCATTCCGCCAGACCAACCCACGGCGTTAGTGACGTGCAAAATCTTCATGTTTCCGATTTGTTCGCGCGTCGTACTCCCACAAGGAAAGAGATCGCCAGAGAAACCGTTGCGGTGAGGAGATTGTGTTCAAAGAAGGCTGCCGCGAGAAGCGACAGTATGGAAACAGTTGTCGCGCAGGAGAGTGTGTAAGAGTAGGTCTCCCTTTGCGAGCGAAAAAGGGCGATGACTTCTTCTCTTAAAAGGGCAAACCAGAACCCCAAAAAGAGAAAGAGTCCGGGGATGCCTGTTTCGGAAGCAACGGTTAGGAAACTGTTGTGGGCATGTCCTTTGACTGCGGGATCCATTTTCCATTCGGGGAACTGAGCGGCGTAAAGCGTCACATTTTCACCCCAGTTTCTGTATCCCACCCCCTTCCATGGATGGTCTCGAATCATGAGCAGAGCAGATCGCCAGGCGTAGAATCGTTGTCTGCCTGCTTCGTTGGTTTGATAAGGGTTCATCGTTTTTACCCTTTCTTTGATGTAGGGTTCTGAAATCATCAAAGCGCATAGGAGTATAAATCCAACCAGCATCCCCGATACAAAAAATTTCCAACCTTTCAACGCTAACAAAATAGAAGTGGCTAAAACCATGGATAGGTAGTAACTTCTGGATCCGGTCAGAAAAATGCCTAAACCCAACAAAAGCGAAGAAAATATCCACCCCTTCTTTTGGGAAGAGAAAAGCGCGAGGGTGAGAGAAAGAATATAAAGGACCGTATACAGTCCGGCCGTGTGCAAAGGATACGATTGAAAGCCATAGAGCCTTTTTCCTTTTACGAGCAGCCCCTTGTTGAACCATCCTTCAAAGAAGTAATGGACGTCCCACCAATATTGAATAGCGCCTAATCCGATCACGAGCGCGGCTGTGAACAGTGTCCATCGCAGAATATTCTCCGTTTTATCCCGCACAACTCCGGCCGCAAGAGGCAGTATTAGGTAAGGTAAAAAGTTCCAGACTTTGGAGAAGGATTTGAGACTGTTCAATGTCACTTTGCCTTGGCTGAACCAAATTGTTGAGGATGCCCAAAAGAAAAAAAGACCAATAAAAGCAATGGAAAACGGCAATTCCCATTTCGGGCTCAATTCTTTTTGAAAAAGGAGGATAATTGTAGAAACACAGATCAGGAAAAGGGCCAGGTTTGTGGCTGTGAGTGAAATGGCGAGAAATAGACCAAAAAGGATGAGAGAAAACTCTAACCCTTTCTTCATTAAAGAGTTCATGAAGTCACATTCTTATTTTTCTTGTATGCTTTCTGAATAAAGAGAAAATAACCCAAAATTTCCGTGAGCAGATCGTGCAGGCAAGCAATT
>JACPSV010000286.1 GCA_016193115.1 Elusimicrobiota bacterium | reverse complement strand
TGACCATGGTTTTGGCTATTCTACGGCGTACGGTCACAACTCGATTCTTTTGGTAAAAAAGGACGACCCTGTACGAAAAGGGCAAGTCATTGCCTATATGGGTTCTTCGGGATCGAGCACCGGCAGCCACACGCACTATGAGGTGTGGTTGAACGGTCGTTGCGTAAATCCTTGGAATTATCTCTATAGCCGGACGGCGCGCGCGCAAGTGAACGTAGGGACAGCGCCCAATTGGGCGCTGTCCCCCAGCCGGACGGCGCGCGCGCAAGTGAGCGCAAAGAAATTGGGCGGAGGTTTGTGATATGTTTGGAAAATCCAGTTCAGCTCAAGGGATGAACGGTTCCGGCAAGATGGAAACAATTATCGGGGCAGGCACACGCATAGAAGGTTCTCTTTCTTCCGACGGTGGAATCCGGATTGATGGAAAGCTGGAAGGAAACGTGACCGAAGCCGCTCAGGTGATTGTGGGAGAAATGGGAGAGGTTCAAGGGGACGTCCGCTCTTCCGTCGTAGTGGTCGGTGGGAAAGTGATCGGAAACGTTCAGGCGTCTGAATCGCTTGAGATATTGTCCCGAGCCGTCATCCATGGGGACATTAAGGCGGGTTCCTTGACGATTGCCGAAGGCGCGTCTTTTGAAGGAAGTTGTACCATGACCCGCGAGAAAAACGTCATTGAACTGGTTAAGAAAGCATAGAAATACGATCCTGCTGATTGTGGTGGCCGGATTTGTGGTCAGCACGTTTGTCGGGTTTGGCCTGTATATCCGCCAAGGGTCAAGTTCTACCTCTACCGTCGCGGAAGTCAATGAAGAGAAAGTGCCCTACCGTCTGTTCCTAAACCTTTACAATCAGGTGATCGGCAATCGAAGAGATCAGAGACAGGATATTAACCCAGATGTCTTAAAGCAGGTCAAACAGGAAGTGATGCAGGGTCTTATTCAGGAGAGTGTCTTCTATCAGGAGTCGAAACGGTACGGGATTGAAGTGACAGACACTGAACTAGCTCAAGCGCTGGCTTCCATTCCGGCGTTCCAGAAAGATGGGAAATTCGATGTGGGCGCCTATGCGGAGGCCTTGCGCTATCGTATCCGCAGCACTCCGGAAGATTTTGAAGAGTCACAGAGAAGGCAGATCGCCATTAACCGGTTGCGGATGATCATTTTGCAGGGAATAAAAATCACAAACCCGTAGTTGGAACAGGATTTTGCTCTCTATCTGCAAAGTCTGCAGGGGAAAGAAAGGGAAGAAACTTTAAAAAATTTCGAGAAAGACCGGTCGGGTTTTCTGGAAAGGATCCGTCAACAAGAGACAGCAGAAGTGTTGAACCGTTGGTACCAACAGTTGGGAAGCCGCGTCAAGGTTAAAGTTCATTTAGACCAAATCGAAAAACGGATGGCCACGCAGTAAATTTCACAGAAGTTCCGCCAGGTGTTTCACTTCTATGTTCCAACCTTTTGTTTCAATTCCGTGCCGAATTTGCAGGAGACAGGAAGACGCTTGAGTCACAACCATCTGCGCTCCGCTGGCTTTAATGCAGGCCAGTTTTCTTTCCAAAATCTCTTCGGACAAATGAGGGTGCTTTAACCCATACGTCCCCGCTCCTCCGCAGCACCAATTCGATTC
>JACPSV010000285.1 GCA_016193115.1 Elusimicrobiota bacterium | reverse complement strand
TTAAGACGGAGAAAGAGATACAATATCCCTGTCATTCTGAGCGCAGCGAAGAATCTACTGCTTTCAAATACAGTAGATTCTTCGCTGCGCTCAGAATGACAATACAGTGAGGAGAACGAGATCATGACCGAGCATCGGCGAGGGAATGGTTGTACCTTAGATGTTGTAGGAGAAAAACCATGAAAACCAAGTCACAGGAAGTCGTGGAAGGGTCTTTAGCGCCGGATTTTGAATTGAAAGATCAGGATGGCAAGTCTGCCCGCCTTTCAGACCTTAAAGGTAAGACCGTCGTGCTCTATTTTTACCCTAAAGACGATACTCCCGGCTGTACAACGGAAGCCTGCAGTTTTAAGGACAACTTAAAACAGTTTCAAGATCTGGGCGCCGTGATTTTGGGAGTCAGTTTAGATGACGCTCCATCACACCAAAAGTTTATCAACAAATTTCAGTTAAATTTCCCGCTTTTGTGCGATGAGGACGCCAAAGTTTCCCGCCTCTATGGTGTTTATAAGAAGAAAAACCTCTATGCCCGTCTCTTCTGGGGCATTGAACGGTCCACTTTTGTGATCGGTCCTGACGGAAACGTGAAAAGGGCTTTTCGCAAGGTCAAAGTGGACGGTCATACCGCGGAAGTCCTGAACGCCATTAAATCATAGATTCGACCTCCCGATCGTGAAAGCTGCTTTTATTCAAGAACACGGCGGATCCGATAAAATTCAGTTTGGGGAACAACATTCCCCAAACCCGCGGGATCATGAGGTCCAGATCAAGGTACGGGCCTGCGCTCTCAATCATTTGGACATCTGGGTGCGTAACGGAATTCCCGCTTATCCGGTTTCCATGCCCCATATTCTGGGTTCCGACATTTCCGGTGAAATTGCCTCGATTCCTCCATCCCTCTCTGCCCACTTTGAATCTGTTCAGTTGAAAGCGGGTTCTCCCGTGGTTGTGGCTCCCGGCATTTCCTGCGGCCAATGCCGGGAATGCGTCTCCGGCGCGGATAATGTGTGTCCGACTTACAAGATCATTGGCGCGGCGACACATGGAGGGTACGCGGAATACGTCACAGTCCCTGCAAAAAACGTGTTTCCTAAACCGGAACACCTTTCCTATGCAGAAGCCGCTTCTTTTCCGCTGGTATTCTTGACCGCATGGCACATGCTGGTTTCACGGGCACAAATAAAAAGTGGAGACACCGTGTTGGTGGTTGGCGCCGGTTCAGGGGTTGGCAGCGCGGGTATCCAGATCGCCAAATCGCGTGGTGGAACCGTTATTGCCGTTTCTTCCTCGGAGGAAAAACTCCAGTTTTCCAAAAAGGTTGGCGCGGACTACTGTATCCACGGCCAAAAAGAAGATTTTGCTAAAACCGCGCGGGAGATCACTCAAGGCAGAGGCGTGGACATCGTTTTCGAGCATGTGGGGCCGGCGACGTGGGAGAAATCGGTTCGAAGCTTAGCTCCGCGCGGTCGCATCGTGACTTGCGGAGCCACTACAGGACCCGTTGTGAGTCTGGACTTGAGACCTCTGTTTACGAAAGATTTCTCGATATTGGGCTCAAAGTTAGGCACGCTTCTGGAGTTTATGGACGTTCTTTCCCTCTTTCAGCAGAAACGGTTTGTTCCTGTGGTCAGCAAAGTTTTTCCGTTGGAGCAGGCTCGTTTAGCGCAGGAATATCTGGAAAAACAGGAACAGTTCGGTAAAGTCGTGTTAAAAATATAACTATGGAAACGCCGGCGGTCGTCAAAAAGCCAAAATCCAAACTGATCGCTTCTATCAGCGCGGATCTCTGTTCTGGGTGCGAGGCCTGTCTTTCTGTGATGCCTCATCCCGACTGTATCGTGAAGTTAGATTCCCATCCTTCCGTTCCTTTTGGCATGGTTGTGGTGGGCGTTCAGGACGAAAAGTGTACCGGATGCACACTCTGTATGCGCATCTGTCCGTGGGAAGCGATTCAGATGGTTCCCCGTCCTCCTTCTCCTGCCATCTGAATAAACTCATCCTCGTTTAAGACTTGGACCCCCAAATGCCTGGCTTTCTCCAATTTTGAGCCGGGATTCTCGCCGCACACCAGAAAATCTGTCTTTTTAGAGATAGAGGAAACCGGGTTTCCTCCTAGTTGGCGAACCATCTCCTGCGCTTGAGAGCGGGTAGCCCGTTTCAGTTCCCCCGTAAATAGAACGCTTTTCTGAGAGAAGGGCGTTGTCTGACCTAAAAGATGTTCCGGCTGTTTGAAGTTCACTCCCGATTCTTTCAATTTCTTTATCAGAGTGATATTACTTTTCTGCGCAAAGAATTGAACGATGGAGTTGGCGATGATAGGACCCAGTTCGGGGATTGGCGTCAGATCTTCCAACGTTTTTTTCTGCAGGGATTCCAGAGACTCAAACCGTTCCGCCAGAACCTGCGCTATTTTTTCTCCCACATGGCGGATTCCCAAGGCAATCAATAGTTTTGCAAGCGGTTTGCTTTTGCTGATTTCAATTTGCCGCAGAAGATTTTCGGCCTTTTTGTCCGCGAACAGATCGCAGCCAAGCAAGTTCTCTTTCTTGAGGCGGTAGAGATCGGAGAAATCCCGGACCAAATTCTTTTGAATCAGTTGTTGCGCCGCCGATTCCCCAAGACCCTGGACGTCCATCCCGTCCCTGGAGGCAAAATGGAGCAGCGCCCTTTCAAATTGCGCCGGACACGAGGGGTTCACGCAACGATAGGCCACCTCCTCTTCTTTCTCGCGGATCACTTCCCCCTCGCAGGAAGGGCACTTTTTGGGAGGGACTATTTTTCGCCCGCTCTTAGAGCGCGTCACAACCCGCACAACTTTGGGGATCACGTCGCCCGCCCGCTCAATCAAGACCTGATCTTCAATCTCGACTCCCAACCGTTCCACTTCATCAAAATTGTGTAAAGAGATGGAAGAAATCGTTACGCCCCCGCACTCCACAGGATTCACTTTGGCAACCGGCGTCACGACTCCCGTTCTACCGACCGAAAACTCAACGGCCCGAACCTTGGTTTGAACCTGATGCGCCATAAACTTAAAAGCGACCGCCCATCGGGGGCTTTTGGCTGTCTGTCCCAGAATTTGCTGCTGCCTCAAAGAATTGATTTTGACGACAATGCCGTCAATTTCATAAGGTAACGATTCCCTGATCTTGTTCCAATGACGGTAGATCTGAACCACTTCCTCTTCCGTGGAACAAATTGAAATCGACTGGTTCAGAACGGGAAGACGGTACTTTTTGCAGGTCTCAATAAATTGGGAATGGGTTTCGATTTTAATTTGGGATGGCATCGAACCCATGGAATGGACGGAAAATCTTAAGTTGCGGCCGGCCGTGACGGAAGGATCTTTCTGGCGCAGAGAGCCCGACGCCGCGTTTCGGGGGTTCACAAAAGTTTTGTCCTCTTGTTGAATCAGCCGCCGGTTCGTTTTTTCGAAGTCCGACTTAAGAATATAGACTTCTCCCCGGCATTCAAACCGGTCGGAAACAATTTCGTTCTGGGTTCTCAGGTTCAAAGGAATCGAACGGATCGTCCGTGCGTTTGCGGTCACGTCTTCCCCCACAGCGCCGTCGCCGCGCGTTGCGGCGCTTAGTAGCCGCCCTTTCTCATAAACAAGCGCCAGACTCACACCATCCATTTTTGGCTCTACGACCGCTTCAATCGGTTCGGACTCCAGATTTTTTTGCGCTCTTTCCCACCATGCGCGGAACTCTTCTTCCGTATAGACGTTTTCCAAGGAAAGCATGGGAACCGAGTGGGAACGCGGGGCAAAGCTGGAAACCGCTTTGCCGCCGACACGTTGCGTGGGCGAGTCCGGCGTCACGCATTCCGGATGCTCTTTCTCCAGAGTTTGAAGTTTTTTAAGAAGGTCGTCAAACTCTTTGTCTGTGATTGTGGGTTGATTCAGGACGTAATAGGAATAGTTGTGCTCTTCTATCTTTCGGCGAATCTGTTCCGCCTCTTTTCTGAACGAGCTCATGTTGCGGGACGTTCTTGTTTAACCTTGTCCAAAATGCCGTTCACGAATTTACTGGAATCTTCAGTCGAGTAAAGTTTGGATATTTCGATCGCTTCGTCAATGACCACAGACACCGGCGTCTCCGGATCGGAAAGGATCTCGTACGTTGCGATCCTCAATATGTTTCTGTCCACCGTGGCCATTCTTTGGATATCCCAGTTCTGCGTGTAACGTCGGATAATCGTGTCAATTTCATCTTTCTTTTGTAAGACGCCGTTGACGAGGTGAACCGCAAAATCTTTGACGGAATCCGTTACGCCGTCTCCCATCGAGGTCTTTAACGCGATTTCCAGGGAGAGATCGCAGGCGTCCTGCAGATAGAGCGTTTGCAGCGCCAGTTCTCTCCCCTGTCTTCTATAGCCCATGGTTATTTTCTTATTACATCCAAGGTACAACCATTCCCTCGCCTATGCTCGGTCATTTTCTTTCATTAGGGTGACCATTTCAATGGCGGATTCGGCGGATTCGGTTCCCTTGTTGGCGGAATTGTTTCCGGACCGGGCCAGAGCTTGTTTCATGTTGTCCGGA
>JACPSV010000284.1 GCA_016193115.1 Elusimicrobiota bacterium | reverse complement strand
TTCAACGTGACGCGCGAGCGCGTGCGCCAAATCGAAGCCAAAACAATCCGCAAACTCCGGCACCCATCCCGCAGCAAACGCCTGCGCGAATACCTCGAATAATTGTTACAAAAATGTTACAAAAAGTTTAAGAGAAGTTTTGGTGTCCTCTGCTAGACTTGGAGCGAAAATTGAGTAGCTCCATCTGGGAGGGGGCCAAACATGAGCCAGGCAGAGACACTCCAAGTCGAGTATGAGGCGATCAAAAAGTTTTGTCACGGGGACAAGAAACTCATGCTAAAAGTGATCGAGGAGTTAGGCGGTTTCATGCGGGACTACTTTCAGAGGCGATACCCGCACAAAGTCACAAGCGATGAGCTCTGCTCCGCGATTGAAGGCATCACGGTCGCCTGGAAAAACAGAGACCGCTAACCCAACAGTTAGAATTAGGGACAGCGCCCTAGGGCGCTGTCCCTAATTCCTTTCGGTACTGGTTGATGGAACGTCGGGAAAGAGCGATCGCGTATTTCTCACGGACAAATTCCACGACGCGATGATCAGTCCAGTTTTTCCCTTCCTCTGAAAACAGTTTTTCCAACCGAATCTTAAGCCACTCCTTCCGTGAACAAAAGAAGAGTTCCAGAGGGACCTCTTTTCCTGAAATCGTTTCGATACTGCGCGCGAAAATCAGCCTGCAAACGGAACTGGGAGAGAGATGAATCTGGGAGGCAATCTCTTTCTGGGTCAAGGGGTGGAGAGTGTCCCGATCGTTCGCGACAATAAAATCTTTCTGAAACTCGGCGATCTTTAAGATCAGTTGATAAAGACTGTTTTTCATGACGTTGATCAGATGAATCTGAAAAAGAAGGTCCCGCAACGATTTCTTTTCGGAAAGGCTAAACATCTTCTCTTTTTTTAACTCTTTCAATTTCTGATGATCCACGTCGTAGAGTCCCTGCGCCATTCGGGGCGAGTGGAAGGCAATCGAGAAATCGGAGGGTCCTTCGGAAAGGATCCGGGCGACTTTAGAATAATGGAGTCCGGGCGCAGGCTGAAACTGAGTCGGCGCAAAAGTTTCGTCATGCACAAAAATTTTGTTCAAGAGATGACGAATCTCTTCGGCCTGAGGGATCGTGATTTTGCATTCCTGGGCCGCCTCTTCCAGAGAATGCCCGCCCTCATTGAATAAGAAATAGGTCTCAAAATTGACTTGCCCTATTTTTTGAATCAGTTGGATCAGATTCTTTTTGGATTCCAGAATCTGCTCGACGTCCACTCCAGGGGGCGCGGAAGGGGCATTTTCCGGCAACTCATAGAACTGGCTGGAGAGAGCCGCTTTTTGGAACTTTTTGCGATGAATCACTTTCTGGTTGGACTGGGAATAGAAAAGTTTCTGGAAGAGAGGGTCCTCTTCCACTTCTGCAATCATTTTGGCCAGTTGGAGTGGGCTGACGCGGAGGATAGAAGCGACTTCAACTTTATTTTTGAGCAGTTGTTTCTGTTTAGAGACGAGTTCAGGCCGGAGGGACGGAGCGTTTTGAAATTTTTCCATAATCAATCTAATTCTGGTGCGAGGGGTGGGACTTGAACCCACACGGGTTTCCCCATACGCCCCTCAAACGTAAGCGTCTGCCAATTCCGCCACCCTCGCAATGAAATAGGGGTATGAAATTTATCGTTGTGACTGAGGAACCGCGACTCTCTGCAAGACGCTGCGCGTCGTCCGATGACTGTGCAGAATCGTTAAAATCAGGGTTGTGCAGATAAACCCGATCGCCAGACCCGCCGTCACCTTTTTGATAAAGAGAGTGCCGGACGGCGCTGAGAAAAGCGCTTCGTTCCCTCCTCCAAACAGACCCCCCAGACCGCCGGATTTCCCGGACTGAATGAGGATCACAATGGCCAGTCCCAGACATAGAGTCACATGCAAAGTCAGAATAAGTCCATACATGGTTTAAGCTCCGTATTTTAAGAGTTTGCCGGCATGCGCCATGGCCAGCGGCATGATTTCCTGGGAGGATATCCGTCCCAAAATCCCTTCCCGGGCGCACGCGTATTCCGTAAACCGTTCCGGACCTCTGTACGTTGCCCGCTTGGAGTAGAGGAGTGTCGGAACAGGGTGCCATGAATGTCCCGCAAACGCGGCCGGGGTGGAATGATCTCCGGAGATGACCACAACGTCCGGATCCAAATCTCTCAGTTTTTCAATCTGAGAATCCATCTCTTCAATCGCCGCTACTTTTTTTTCAAAGTTCCCGTCTTCTCCGGCCGAATCGGTGGTCTTAAAATGGAGAAAGAAAAAATCAAAAGAGTTCCAGACTTCTTTCAACGTTTCAAATTCTCCCGCTAAATTCTCCTGCCTGACTTTCAGCACTTTCATCCCCGCCAACTGCGCTAAACCCCGGTACATGGGATAGAGCGCGATCGCCGCGGGGGTCAATTTGTATATGTCGGAGAAGGACGGCAAGTGAATCATCTTGGAAAAACCGCGCAACAAAAGACAATTTGCTTTGGATTCATTTTTTAGGATCGCCCGGGCCTCTTCTAAAAATTGGTTGACAATTTTTGCGCTTCTCTCGGACTGGGGTTCCAGCGCTTTTGTGGGGATCGGAGGCACTCCTTCTTTCTGAGGATCCGCGTCGGTCAGTTTGTCCTGAAGGTCGTCTCCCCGGAAAATCACGGAAACTCGATGTTCTTTCACGGGGTGGACAAGAACTTCCGTTCCGTCAATTCGGATGCCGGTCAACTTCTTGCAAAGTTGTTGATTGATTTCCGTGGCTATGCGGCCGGCGCGCCGGTCCGTTAAAACTCCTTTGCTCAAATCCAATGTGGAAAAGTTGCCGCGCGAGGTCAGGTCCTTGGGAGTCAAGGGAACTTCGATTCCGATCGTGTCCAGGAGTCCCCGTCCGATCAAGTATCGGACAGGATCGTACCCGAAAAGACCCAAATGTCCGGGCCCTGACCCGGGAGTAATTCCGGGCGCCACGGGATCTTGAACGCCGCATGCGGAAATCTGAGCCAACGCATCCATGTTGGGATGACGGGCCGATTCCAGTTCCGTCTTCTTTTTTTCCGGATGGATAGTTCCCCCCAGACCGTCCAAAACGATCATCACGATTTTGGT
>JACPSV010000283.1 GCA_016193115.1 Elusimicrobiota bacterium | reverse complement strand
TGTGAAAGACATTCCTGGGATTTAGTCTGCTACACAAGGGAAGAACTGGCTCAATTGAAAGATGTAATCCCCAACCCTTCGGAAATGGTGATGAAATATCTTAAAATTCCCGGCGTTTCCGAACCGGCCGCGATGCTGACCGCAAAAACCGATCAGCTCGTGGTGGAAAAGACAAAAGGAAAAATGTCCACAATTGCCGTAGCCCGCATCAAAAATTAAAGGGAGAACGTGTCATGGATGAACTGAAGACGATTTGGGCAGAGCTGGAATCTCACGACTGGAGTCGCCCCAAAAGTTTACCGATCTCTAATCATAGGGTGAAATTATATATGGGCGCCATGGAAATTCCTCTGGTCAGTTTTCAACCTAAAGAGTCTTTTATCCTGTCGCCGCAAAAAATGAAAGAGTTCGTTTCTACTTTAGATTCCCTGGGTTTGGAACTGGACTGCGTTGAGGAAGGGGGGAATTATAAGATCAATCGCGCTCAGGACCAACTTTATTTGGGTCGGATCACACGGGAATCACTCAAACTGCATGCGATCCGTGTTCGAGAATTGGGATGGAACGCCTTTGAAAAGATAGTTCAATTCTTTTTGCATCCGGAAGGAGTAAAAGTGTCATGACCGAGCAGAATTCAAATCTCTCGCTGGGAAAACTCGCTCTGATTGGCTTCGGGCCGGGGGATCATGACCACATCACATTCCGCGCAAAAGAAGCCATCGCGGAATCAGAAATCGTGATCGGTTACAGAACCTACATTCATTTAGTCCAGGAACTAATCGACGGAAAGCAGGTTATCTATACCGGCATGACGGAAGAGTTGGCGCGCGCTAGGAAAGCGATTGATCTGGCATACGAAGGGAAGAAAGTCGCTCTCATATCCAGCGGAGATGTGGGCATTTACGGGATGGCCGGTCCTTGCTTTGAGCTTTTGAAGGAAAAAGGATGGATGCCCGGTAAGGACATCGCCGTGGAGATCGTGCCGGGAGTCACCGCATTGACCTCCTGCGCTTCCGTTTTAGGCGCGCCTCTGATGCACGATTTTTGTTCCATATCCCTTTCCGATCTTCTTACCCCTTGGGACGTGATTCGGGAACGGATCGAAGCCGCCGCCAAAGCGGATTTCGTGATTGCTCTCTACAATCCCAAAAGCGGACGCCGCACCCGCCAGATTCAGGAGACTCAAAAGATACTTCTCAAGTACCGCTCTCCCGAAACTCCCGTGGGACTGGTAAAATCCTGCAAACGGGACATGGAACAAATTGTGGTCACCACCCTGGCAGAAATGCTCCAGCATGAAATCGGCATGCTGACGACCGTGATCATCGGAAACACTAACAGTTACCGTTATCTCGATTTTATCGTGACACCGCGGGGTTACAAGAACAAATATGATTTGAACACAAGTTCCGTCAAAGAAGGACAGAGCCGCGGCATTTCCCTGAGAACAGACATTCTGGACAGCCCCTACAAGAGGGTAGAAGAGATTGCTGTGAAAAATGCATCCATTCCGTCATTCCGACGAAAGCCGGAATCTAGCTGGGGAACACTCTACGGGATTGGTGTGGGGCCGGGCGATTCCAAGCTTCTCACGGTTCGCGCCGTTGAGATTTTGAGCAAAGTGGAAAACATATTTTACCCTTCTTCCAGCGGAACGGACGAAAGCATGGCCTTGAACATCATTGAACCCTACTTAAAAGAAGGCGTAAAATTCCACACGCTTTTCTTCCCCATGACGAAAGACCGCAAGGAACTGGAAAATCACTGGAACATGGCCGCGGAGAAAGTGATTTCTGTTCTTTCTCAAGGTCAAGACGCCGTCTTTGTAACGCTGGGCGACCCCATGATTTACAGCACCTATTTCTATCTTCTGAAAACGTTGAAAATTAAAGCTCCCGATCTGGTTTGGGAAACCATCCCCGGAATTAGTTCTTACCAGTTTGCAGCCAGCGCCATGGACTCTGCCATCAGTGAAGGAAAAGACCGTGTCGCTTTTGTTCCTGTTAACCGTGACGCCAGCAACGTCGAGGATGCTTTGGACAATTACGATACGATCGTGCTTTTTAAGGTCGGTTCCAAACTGCCAAAAGTTTTAGAAATCCTGGAATCTAAAGGACTCTTAGAACAGGGGGCGCTCTTTAGCTATCTTGGGACTCCGGAACAAACCATCGAAAGAGATTTGAGAACAGTTAAAAGAGAGAAAATTGGGTACATGTCTCTTTTAATTGTAAAGAAAAAACGAGTCCTCTCGGTAGAAGAGCCGGAAAACGAAGAGGTCACCGTAGTTGGAACGTGAAATTCAGCCGGGTCCCAGGCGCGGACTCTTGATGATCCATACCGGTGACGGGAAAGGAAAAACGACAGCGGCTCTGGGACTTCTCTTCAGGGCTTTAGGACGAAATTTCAAGGTCATTATGCTTCAATTCCTAAAAAGCAAAAAACATATTTATGGGGAACACCTGTTGGCGGAAAAATTGGGCGTTGAAATACAACCTCTGGGAGACGGGTTCAGTTGGGAATCCAAGAATATTGAGACGGACAAGTCTCTCGCGCGAGAATGCTGGAACACGTGTCGAAACGTGATTGAGTCCGGAAAATATGATCTCGTGATACTGGACGAACTGACTTATCCCATCAACTATGGCTGGCTGCCCTTGGAGGATGTCATCTCAGTCTTAAAAAAGAGGGATTCGAACATGCACGTGGTGATCACGGGCCGAAACGCCCCGCAACCTTTGATGGAGATAGCAGACCTCGTCTCAGACGTCCATGCGGTCAAACATCCTCTCAAAAGCGGCATCCGTGCGCAAATCGGAATTGAGATGTAGAATGAACCAAGAACGAAAAATATATTTTGTCGGCGCGGGGCCGGGAGACCCCAAACTCTTGACGATCAAAGGGAAGGAGCTCATCGAGAGAGCCGACGTCCTTGTGTATGCCGGCTCGTTGGTGAACCCAAGTCTTTTAGAGTACGCCAAGAAAGATTGCGTTCTCCATGACAGCGCTAAGATGAATCTGGAAGAGATACGCCAAGCATTGGTGCCTCCCTGCAAAGAAGGCAAATGCGTGGTGCGGCTCGCCTCCGGAGACCCGATGATTTTCGGAGCCGTGGAAGAGATGAGCGATCTCTTGCAGGAAGAAGAAATTACGGTTGAGATTGTGCCGGGGGTCAGCTCATTTACCGCTGCCGCGTCCGCTCTGCAAGCGTCCTTAACCATTCCCGACCTCACGCAAACCGTAATTCTCACCCGCGCGGAAGGCAGAACCAAAATGCCTCCTAAAGAAAAATTGGAAGATCTGGCTAAACACGAATCCACTCTGATTCTTTTTTTGAGCGCGGTCCTAGCCAAATCCGTTCAGGAAAAATTGCTGGCCGTCTATCCTGCAGACACGCCTATCGCTATCGTCTACAAAGCAAGCTGGCCCGACCAGAAGATATTTCGCGGCACGCTTTCGCAGCTAGACTCCATGATACGCCGGGAAAAAATAACGATGACGGCCTTAATTATGATCGGCAAGTTCTTAACCGCGCACGGATACAAGTCCCGTCTCTATGACGCTGGTTTCAGCCACGCGTTTCGCCGGGCTTCGGTTTAGAACCGTGTATTTTTCTGTTCAACTCCTACCCATACCTGAACTCAAACCTCACGAGAAAACTATCCTGGAGAGAGTTTGTAAAATTAAAGAAGAGATTTCTAAATCGGGAGAAGTCCTGTCTCCCCTTTGGGTAGATTCCGGATCCAATATTGTTTTGAACGGACATCACCGTCTTCAAGCTCTGAAAGAGTTGGGCTGTTCTTCGGCTCCCTGCCTTCTCTTCGATTACCGAAGTCAAGAGATCGAAGTTCAAATTTGTCCGGGCGCCTCCGTTTCAAAAATGAGCAAAGAACTCGTCATCCAATCCGCTCTATCCGGAAACCTGTTCCCGCCCCGCTCCTCCTTCCACGTCCTACGATCCGAACCCAACGCATTCCCCGTCCCCCTTTCTATCCTAAGGATGGAAAGTTTTCAATTGCAGCCTACATGGGACCGTTGCGAAACAGCCTTTACCACCGTCATTCCCGCGAAAGCGGGAATCCAGAACATATTTTTCGCCGACTAGATTCCCGCTTTCGCGGGAATGACGTAAAAAGGGGCGTTTCGCAACAGAAACTTTTTACAATTTTGTTACAAAAAGTTTGAGAGGAATTTCTTTATAATTTCTATACTTGATCACAGTACGCGTAACGCGCGTCATGGAGTCGCTGACTTATTGTGATCAAATTCTGGGTTCGTAAAAGAAACAGGTTTTGTCTCAAGGGAATTTCTATTCTCTTGGCGAGTAGCCTGTTGTTTTCCATGATCGCCCCTCCTTATATTGGAGCGGGAAGCGGTTCTGCGTTTAAATCGTCCTATTCTCATGTTTCGCATCTCCGAACTGACTCGTTAACCGAAAACTCCGGAGTGTTTTCAAGAAAACCGCTCTCTCCCAAAGATTTTCCCAAGCTCCTGTCCCAATATTCGCAGCGTCTCCGGCTTCTGCAAAAGCAAAGCGATCCCGCTCTCTCCCATCAAATTGACGATATCCTAGACACGATCGAAAACCGCTTATTTTTTGCGGCCACCATTGAGATGGATGGGAAAATTTATCTCCCCGGCGCCTATCAAGGCAAGAATTCCCGAACCAACTTTTTGATCGAATTCACAAAAGGCGCCCATAGAAATGGCGACCTTCTGTCCGGAACCAAAAATGTTTCCAATATTCTATTTTCCACTCTCAGGGAAAAACTATCTTTGGCCTTAGATTACGCGCGACCGCCTCTTCTGGCTCTGATTCTGGCCTCCGCTCTCTCTATCGGCATACCCACATTCTTTTTAACCGACGATGACTCGATTAAATCCTATAAACATCAATTCGAACAGATCGGTTACTCCGAATTGCGCGATATTCGGACGAACTCTATTTTATGGGAATATCCCGCAATCGCTCTATCTCCGTCTAAAGAGAAAAAACCATCGCCAGCCCGCGATTCGCCCGCTTTCATTATTCCGCCCGTGACGGCCGGAACGGCGTCTTCTCGGGAACCCGTTAAAGAAGTAAGAACCCCAGAGGGAACACTTTTATTGCAATACGCTAAAAGACTGAGCAAAGTTAAATTGAGAAAGCTTCTGGAAGAAAATCCAGCGATTATTATTTTTAACCATCGTCTGGATAGGACAGGAGTGATCCAGGTGGGAGGCATTAAGGACGTTGGCGGGGTGGAAAATTGGGGAGAAGATTTAGTGACCATTCGTATTGATCGAGACAGGGGACCCAACGGCGAAATGGCGCCCGGATGTGTTTGGATCGAAAATCAAGAGAAAAAAGATGAGCCTAGAAAATATTTTACACAAGTCCGGACTCCGGGACCCGACAGCCGGCTCTTGGCCGTTAAAATGAGAAACTTAACACAAAAACTTGAGAAGAAGTTGATTGAGAAGTATCCGCAGCTGATTTTGAAAAATATTCAACTGAACGAAAATAATGGTTGTCTCCACCT
>JACPSV010000219.1 GCA_016193115.1 Elusimicrobiota bacterium | reverse complement strand
GATCCGGATATTGATATATCCAAAGTCTACGCCCCTCAACCCGCTTTCATTCGTTAAGATCACCTTCCCTCTCGCGTCCCTGGCAATCTCCGCCACTTTCTCAGATTTCATCTCTGACAACTTAGAATCTATGATTTCAATCTTATCTGCCGCTTTCTTTATACCGCTAAACTCACTGGCAAGGCCGTTTTTCAACTCGCCCAAGGAGGACGATTTTTTCTCCAACTCTTTTACTGTTTTGTCAAATTTTTCCGCGATGTCACGTTTTTCCGTTTCATTTTTCCCTTCTCCCACAGCCAATTCCCTCAATGCGCCCACAAGAATTTCCCGCAAATAGCTGGGATCTACGGCGCCCAACACCTCTCCGTAATCCATTTCTCCTTCTTTCGTCAGGAATTCCACTACTCTTTTCACTTCCGCGGCAATCACATCCTTTCGATCCCCAATGATAACCCTGCGTCCAGATTGCATCACATTTAAGAGATCGCTTAGTTTAGCGCCTTGTACCTCCACAGCCTGGCTGCCAGTGATAGAATGAGCGATCTCCCGCGCCACATCCATTGTCCCCGACCCGCCAAACGTCAACACGCGACCTCGTCCCCGGCTAAATACCTGTGACAACGTGGACTCTCCCACACTTTCCGATAGTTTGACATTGTATTTGTTGAGTCCTTCCTTTGCGATTGCCTCCTTTGCCGCGGAACTGCCTTCTCCATACTGCCGCTCTAATGCCCGAATCCCCATGACAACTTTTGCCACATTGTAGGATGCGCTCTGGTCCGTGGTGTTGGACCTGCGCACCCCTCCCTCCACGCTGGCAGGCTGCCCATTCACAAACCCTCCTCCCTCACCCACCTTTTCCTTTTCCAACGCGGCTCTGGCCCTAAAAATATGGTCTATCTGGGCGTCAATCAAATCGTTGCTATACCGGTCACCAGTCTCCTTTTTAATCTCTTCCCTCAAATCTTTCAGAGCCGTGTCCAAATCCGTGGAAAATATAAGTTCTTCGTCCTTCATAGTAAATTCCATTCCTTCTAACTCCTTGCCGCCTTTGATATCTTTGCTAACCGCGCCTAACTTTTCCACTTTAGCGATCAGTTTCTCAATATGGTCTACAAATTCCTTATCCGCAACGTTGTCGCCTGAACCCATGACAAACGCCATGCGGCTTAAAGAAGCGACGTCGGCTTCGTCGGCGATCCGGACATTCACTCGATCCAATGCTCGATCCAGAACCCCGCCGTCTTTACCCATGCGCGCGTTCAGTTCCACAAACCCGCGCGTGGTCATGTCATAGACGATGACCCTTCCTCTCGATCCTCCTTCTATTTCCTGGGTATAAAGCTCAGCCAATCGTTCAGTACCCAGATCATAGTAGTCTTTCCCGCTATACGTTTCTATTCCCAGGGCATTCGTCATTTGTTTGTTCCAACCGCGAGTGATCCCGCCGGCGTCCGTGGTTTTTGCGGCAATCAGTTCCGCAACCCCTTTCCCTCCAATATGAAACTGGAGATCAATGGACCAGAAGTAAGCAAACGTCTTTCCTCCACCCATGGTCAGCGCGGAAACCCTGCCCATAAGATTATTGATTGTCATCTCCGTTTGATTTACGGCTCTTTCCCAATAATCGTTAGCGGGCACGTTCCTTTTAAGAATGTTTTCGGAAATCTTCATGCTCAAGAAAAACTTCTGCGCCACCGTAAGATCCTTTTCCCCAAAATCAGATTTTTGCCCTTCACCAAACATTGTCCTTGCGATCTGATCGCGTATCGCCGAACTCTTTGCTGAACTCTCTTTTGATGCGGGATCCATCTCCATGATCTTGGATATCCAATCATCAATCGTGGTTTTGTTTTGATTCCATTTTTCACCCCAAGTTATCAACATGCTGGTCACAAGATCGCCCACTGCTTCCTTCACTTTTGATTGATGATCAGCATTCTCATTCAGGTACAGCGGATCCGACATCCTGTCTAAGAGGGCATCCAGAGCCGTCTCTATCGATCCTTCCCCATTCTCTCTTTGTTCCGGCGTGAGACTTTCTCTTGCTTCCGCCCGTACACGATTGAAAAACTCCAATGTGTGATTCACTTCCGCTCTCACGTCTAAAGTAAGACGGTTTAATATGGTTTTTAGGGAGAGCCTGTCCACATCCCCTTGTTCACCTCTTAAACGGTTAATGATCATATTAATGTAACGTTCCTCGCGACTGCCTTCTTCTATTCCCCCGCCAGCCCGCAGTTTACCCTCCAGAAAAGCAATGTCGGCGGCGATTCTCGATTTCTCTACAGCTCTCGCCCGATAGAGGAAAGTCCTAAATTTTACCGCACCGCCCGCCCCAATTCCAAAGAATCTTCCCAGAGCAGTCGAGGCAACCCATGATCTTATTCCGGCTCTCCATGCCCTTAACTGATCTCCCCACCCGGATCTGCGATTACCGAACACCTCCTCATAAGTTTTATCTCCTCTCGCCAAGGCGCGGAGATCGTAGTAGAGTTCGTGTTTTTTCCATGCGACGGATAGTTCATCTTTCAGAGAGCTTAAATGTTCCAACTTCTTGTCTCGTTCCGGATGGTTAGGATTCTCCCTCAAATCCTGCTCAGCTTGTAATATCTCTTGTTCCAGAGACTGGATCGTTTCTTCTGATTTTTTAAATTGACCTTCTTCAACTTGCCTCAATTTTTGGGCTCTTTCTTTTAGGGAATTTACTTCGGACGCATCCGCTTTTTTAAGTTGATCGTAATACTTTCTCGATCTTTTTTCGCCAAAATATTGATTCAGAAGCTCTTCCTTGCGCTCTCCAACAGCTTTCTTTTTGTTCGGTGTAAAAGAATTATAGGATTCCATCCTGTCAAGAGCGTCAATAACACCTTCATCACTCAGCCCCTCTCCCTGTTTTGTTTTTTTGCGCGCATTTTCTTCCCATGTTTTTAAATCTTTGCGCGCATCGGTCATGTCAAAACTGTCCACTCTTTCTTGCAGAGCATTTTTATAATTCTGTAATTCTTTCTTTTTCTCTTCATTCTTTTTCTTCTCCCCTGAATAAAAGTCAATGTTGTCCTGCAGAACTTTTTTTAATTCCGGAGAGGTTTCTCTTCCTGCCTCATCTGTTAAATTCTTAATCCCAGTTTCCGACCGTTCCAAATCCTGATTAATTGAATTTAACTCGTTGTCCACTTCTTTAATTATTTCCGCGGCCGTATCCCTATCCAGCCGGCTGGCATACTCTTCCCCAATGCGATCTTTTAACCCTTGTGTCATTTCATAGGTCTCGCCTTTACGTTGACCTCCAATCTCTGAGCCAACTTCTATAGTTAACATTTGTGCAAGGTTCGCCGTGCTTTTGTCGAGCCGATCAAAAACAAGGTTTTCGAGCTCGTTCAAGAGCTTGTCGGTTAACCTGACTTCCACTTGCCTGCCGTTTATGTTTGCATTGTACGTTGGGACAGAGCGCCCTTCAACCGTTCCTTCTGCGCCGGATTTCGAACTTTTAGATTCCCGGACCGCCTCATGAACGCC
Organism: Elusimicrobiota bacterium; assembly: GCA_016193115.1. Taxonomy (GTDB): domain Bacteria; phylum Elusimicrobiota; class Elusimicrobia; order 2-02-FULL-39-32; family 2-02-FULL-39-32; genus JACPSV01. The sequence continues at coordinate 7,848 of JACPSV010000219.1, read as the reverse complement.
TTTCAGATGCGCGCGTTCTCCGCTCTCTTTATCCTTTACAAAAAGGATTTCTGCGGTCACTTGTTCCGCGCGCCCTGAAAGTCCATTTAACTCCTCTTTCGTGAGTGATCTTCCACCATCGAATTCGAGAGGTCTATTAGTGTCCCTGGCATTTCGGATTTCTTGAGCAAACTCTAAGCGCGTCGCCACATCCGTTCCCTTACCCATCCCGTTCAACGTCCTGTAAGCACGGCTAAAATCAAGAGAGGTTCCTCTCCCAGATGTAGGGGCAATCAAAACCGATAGAGCCATGTTGACAGGTTCCGATTTAAGGAACTGGCCTAACTCTGTATCTCCGAGTCCCACAAAGTTAACAAAGTTATGTAAACCCGTCCCTACCAAACCGAAAATCGTGACGGAATAAACGGTACTCAAAACCTCTCCGGAACCTTCAACCACTGTGTCCGCAACGGTTTTAAGCGCGCCAATCGCTTTTCCGCCCATGGAAAATGTGCGAAACACGGGAAACATTTCCACCCATAAAGGTTGGAAGAAATGGCCTACCACGCCGAATATGGCTCCAAACTCAGCCCCACCCTTAAAACTCTCGTACCTCTCTTCCATGCTTAACAGATGGAGTCCGCCAAAACCTTTAGACTCGAATTTCCCAGTGCCAACCATTTTCTTTTTGCCATCTACGTTAATTTCTACCATCACTTCCTGTTCAGAAGAAGGTAGGATAGTCATCAGGTCCCCCAATCCCATCGCGTTCAGAGTGCCGAACCTCCTGGCTCCCAGAAGAGCTTCTTTAGTAAAGCTTGCAGAAGTCTTTGTAAAGTCAGATCCTAAATGCGAGAACGTATCAACAGTTTTACCAACTATCTGACTCGACCAATTTTTCCATGTCCAGGCCAGAGGCTGTGCGGTTTCTACAGCTTTAGCGGCTTCAGCGGCTCTGAGCGCTTCCGCGGATACTCCCGCTTTTCCTAACCCAAACGGCACAAAAAGGATCAGAGCTATCACCGCTATTTCTAAAGCCATTTTTTTATAGGACTCCTTATCCCCAGTTTTCTGCCAATTTTCATAGTGGCCATACGCTTGCTTTGCGCCCTGACTAACCATGAGTGCATCTACCACTTTAACAGCGTGCGGAGCCAAACGTTGGGAAATGAACTGTCCTATAAGAATAATCGGTGGAATATTTGCCTTAAGATTCGCGCTGAACCATTTTCCAAAACCTTCTACGGCCTTATCCAGACGGACTCCAACCTTCTTTTCAACAAAAGCAGCCGCTTTGGCAACATTACCGCCAATTTTGCCTATAGGTATCCAGAAAAGTTTACCTTCCGTGAAACCTCCCTTAATGAACCGTCCCACACCTTTTTCAAACAGAGGCGCCGCTTTATCTGCGATCCATTGAGCTGCTCGACTTATCCAAGTTTTAAGTGTGGGCATAACCATTTCACGAACAAACCACGAAATTGGATTGACAATAAAATTCTTAATCAATGGATCAAGCAGTCCAGAAATTCTTACCCCCAAATTTCCCGCTAAACTTGCAAGCGGCGCATCGGCAGCTGCTTTAGCGCCGGCTTTAAAAGATTGCCATCCGGACTTCACCGTATTCTGCCACGCCGCCTTAGCCGCATCTTTGGCTGCTGTCGAACTTGCCGCTCTGGCTCCTGCAGTTGCAGCCCGAGAAGCCGCATTAGACCCTAACAAATTAACGGTGGGATTCACTACCCCTCTACCGATAACGCCCTCTGCCGAACCTCCAAAAAGGCGACGAACTCCCTGAGCTGCTAATCTCCCAACAGCGCCCAGTGGAGCGTGAAGGGCAGTTCTGGCCGCTTGCCATCCACTAACTTTTCCGGTTCTAAGAGCGACTGCAGCCGCTGCCTGTGTTATTGCCCTACGACCCAAAGCGTTGACTGTCCCCGCCGCAGCTTTCTCACCTGCCGCAACCAACCCTTTTCCTACAAGTCTCAGTAAAGTAGAACCGCCCTTAACAGCGAGATTCAGACCCGGAATGGGAATTAACGACACGGCAACATCAATCGCAGCTTCCGCTCTGTCCGAATCGTTCAGAGCCGTACCTGCGGGTAATCCATGCATCTTAACCATGCCTCTCTCCATGGTCTCATTCCCGCCAAACCAATTAAAAGCGTTCCCAACCCCGGGCAACCCAACAAAAATAATGCTTGCCTCTCCCAATCCGGCCAGCCATTGGGAGCTACGATAACCGAATTGCGCGAGACGACCGCCAAAACCCAGTTCTCCGCCAAATAATCCAAACGTCAGTTTCGTTCTGCCGGACTCGTCAATTATGTAAACACCCCTGCTATCCTTATCTCCTAACTCACCTCCTATCAAAGCGGCAGCCCTACCGTCCAACGCTGTAATCACGTTCCCGAGACTCATTAATGAAGCGTTGAACGTTGGTACCCCGCCTTCCCCGAGATGGCCCAAAAATGTAATTTTTCCTTTTACTTCAACACTTGCCTCGCCCACTTCCGTTATAGTTTTAGTTTTACCGGTTGTTGAGTCCTTTTCCTCTCTAGTTGTAAGTTTACCGCTTGTAACTGAAATCGTAAACTCGCCCGGAGTTGGACCCGGGCCGCTGGCGTCACCTGTAGAAACAGGTTTAAATTTATCCGTCGTTGTACGATGGGCGCCGACAATCTGCGCTTCAGAAATGTACACCCTCCCGTCTTCCATCACGGCGGTTTTGAAACTTTCAACCGTCGCAACTGACGTATTTTGGTTTTGAACAAGATCCCTAATATAGGCCGCCGTTTGGCTGTTTGGTTTCTCCCCTACCCACCCCTTGTCTCCCATAAATATGCTGCGAACGACCACGTCCACAACCCTTCCATTCTGATCCTCCCTCTGCACAGTGAAACTTCTCTCGGCCCCGCCCGCAGCCATGGACTGAGCTAGAGAACTTTCGCTCGCAAATATCTTCCCGGGTTCCAAATCGCTTTCATACGTTCCTTTTGCAATCCAATGGGTTTCAACGCCTGTTTTCGTATCCCTTACCCAGACATCCCTAGTATAACCTCCTGCTTTAAATCTGCTCCCCACAATTGTGCCAATATCTTTTCCTAACGCGACTTCCAGGACTCGATCTCCGTCCCTTATGGTTTTCCTTGTGAATCCGTTTGTGTCTGTTGTCCAACCCGTATTTTGATTTGCCTGACTCGTAAACCATCCGGCATAACCTGTTCTCGCACCCTCAGAGAAAGTCCACTCCTTTTTAAGAGAATCAAAATGAACGCCTCTTTGAACTCCGTGATCCAGGAACGATTCTTGCCTGAACGACGCCAACCCCATCTGTTCCAAATGGTTGCCGCTTCCAACTCTTAATACAGTATTTTCGTCTACCGCAACGAAACTTCCATTATCATTCGTAAAAATTTCCACCTTCTCATTTCTTAATTGACTCCAACCCAGCTCTCTGCCCAGCTCCGCGCTGACAAAGTGATCGCCTTTTTGCCATTTTCCTTCGCCGTTAAAACTCCCCTCATATACAAGACCCTCGATCCCGCTTCTAAACCTTTCTCCGCCTCCGGTCGTATTTTTATCGTAAAGTTGCACCGTCTGACCGGCCACGACTTCGTATGAAAAACCTTGCCCGACTACGAACTGTTGACCGGTTTCCGTCTCTACTAACTCCGCAGTCTGAGAACCCATGGCAAAATCTCCGAGCCGCCAGTCTCCCGTTTTTTCGTCCCGTTCGATACCTTTTCCTGTCACGCCGGCAATATCCGTCTGGGTATGCGCCGACAAACTTCCCAGATCGCGAACTCGCACTAAAGATCCGCGCCTGTCAATTTCATACACTTCCGCTTTCTTGTCTTTTCCAAGACCCTGGACAGCCACAACTTTCCTGGCGTTTTCTCCCACCCCAACGGCAGCTAAGATCACTCGTTTGGAACCATCCAAAAGCGCTGTATACGCCGTTCGAACCACAGCATGGCCGGCTGCATTCATCTCCATCGTACCCTCATACCTTTCAACCACTCTGCCGCCAGCCGTCGCCTTTTCTACTGTTCCTCCCACATTTAGAATCTCCAGGTTGCCGCTTTTTTCGTTGAACGTGAGGTAATTATCATCCGCTCCTTTAGCCACGTACCCCAACAACATCGTGCCCTGAGTTAAGTTCACGCGGGACCCTTGCGCATATTTTCCTTGGACCAGGGCCCCACCGTCAAAACTGAACGTAAGCGCCATGAAATCGTCCCTGGAGTCCATGCTCCAATTTTTACCATCCAGTTTCCCGGTCATCATTAACGTGGAGGCCTCTCCGCCGGCCCCGCCGGGCGGGTTCAGTTCGGACTCTTTAAACTCGTAGCTCACTGAGTTGTCTTTTGTGTAGAACGTAAACCCTTTACCGTCTGGTGAGGAACCCACGAAACCTTCTTTGCCTCCCGCTAACGCAACGCGTGCCACATCTTTTACCACGGGGATACGCGCGGATTCCCTAACCCCTTGAGTAAAGGTCTGACTTTCTGTCCTGCGGCCATCTATGCTAAAAAGACTCATTTTTCCTGAAGAACCCACACTGTATCTGAAACGGTGTTCCCTGGAGAAATCCAGCCCTCTCCCTGCCCCCATCTTCTTAAAGCCCGAATCCATTTCCGCTGTGCCCTCATAAACCCATTGACCGTCCCGGTTTTTGCTTATCGCTCGAGGACCTAGCGGAGTCATGATCGCAGAGCCGCTAACCACTCTGTGATTTCCATAAGATTGACCGGCTTGGAGGATCGTGCCTGCCCGCATGTTGACCACAACCGGACGCGAGAGATATTCTCTCTGAGTGGTCAACCTTTGAACTCGCTCAGTTGAATTTTGTATCCCGGCTCGAAGATTTGTAACAGCCGTTCTCAATGCTTGCGGCCACTTTCTTTCATCTCTGATGGTTCCTGTAACTTTATTGGATTGTTGTAGCGCCCATACATTAATTTTTGCATCCACTACCTCTCTACTGTCTCCGCCGATTCCAAACACTCCGCCAGAATTTATGATTCCATCGTCCCGCAATTTTTTTTCAACCGCTGCACGCCCCCCAGATCTAGCGATAATAGCATCGGGTGTGAACCGAGCTCGCGCGGCTCCTCCAGAAACATTGTCTAACCGCTTTTCCTTGTCTTTCAACCCAGATTGAGCTTCCCTTGATTTGGCCTCATTAACCTTAAGGTCGCCATCTCTTCTGTCTACTCTTGCGTTATCCGCGGCTGCCAGTTTCTGTTGCTCTCTTCTGGACATAGTTCCACGACCCGAACCAGAGGCAGAAAGTAAAGGGACTTCTCTAAGAATACCTTGAGTGGGAGAGGCAGGAGCGCGCACTGTTGCAGGCCGCGGAGCAGCGGCGGCAGAGCGTGGAGATGGAGCGGCTGACCTGGCTGTTGGACGTGTGGCGGAAGCGGCCGGTCGTGCGGCAGCAGTCCTGACCGCAGGACGAGCAGCAGGAACAACCGCAGGTCTGGCTGTTGGACGATATCCCGGACCATGGGATGGTAATGGGGAGCCAAACCGTGTGGACATCGTCCCGCCCGAACGAGAGGAGGCCGGCATTGGGGCAGCGTTCGCTGAACCGCCCGTAACCCAAGTGACAAATCTACTGGCAGCGCCGGCAGCGCTTTGACCTGCGTTCTCAAGACGTTGGCCAATACCTCCAAAGAAACCGACACCTTGATCCCTGGAGACGACGGGTGTTACTTCTACAGATGCGGAGGTCGGATCGGCGGAGACTGGACTCCGTCTTTCGCCGGAATGACGGGGGGACTGGCTTGTTGCTGCAACTCTTGTCGCCACAACTCTCGTGGGAGGGGCTTGAGCTTGAGCCTGAGTGTTGGCAATGCGGATGGCGCCGTTGAGTTGAGAAGCGCCGAGATTGTATGCACTGAGCGCGCCTCTTAAATCACCGGATTGAGCCTTGGTAATAGCTTTATCAAGATTCTTTTTGGATTCGCCTAAAAGGGACACACCTCTGTCTCCGTCTCGTCCTCCAGATTTAAAATCAACATCGCCAATGGCAATCATAGCTTGATTGCTAGCTTCTAAAATCTCTGAGGCGGTTATTCCTCTTCCCCTAGCCTGACCGGCGCCGCCGGGTTGTGTGCCGGCGCGAGCGGTCTGGGCGGCTTGAACAGCGGCAACGTACGAAACCACTCTCTGGGCTTGGGTGACGGTGAGGGTTTGTCCTGATTTTGTTTTCATTTCGGGGTTAGATAGAAATGCGCTGAAAGATTTGTTGGCTTGGTCTAGTTTCTCGTACTTGGCCATGATGCCGGTGGAGACTAGACCTTTGGCTAAGCTCGTGCGTTCACTGGAAATTCCTTTGACGTCCCAATACTTGGCGTCGGCATACTGGCCAATACTTCCCATGAACGCGGAGACCACGATATAACGGTTTAACGCATTGCTGGCTGCCCGTAGATTGTCCATTTTCCCGCTATAAAAGTTGAGTTGGAAAGGACCCACTTGAAAACTTTTACCTACCGCCGCTTCCAAACCTTTGCTGGCCACATCTACCTTTGCGGATTCAACCATGAGAGCCTTGACTTGACCTTCGTTAAGAACCGAAGTCGTCGCTTCACCCTCCTTCAAATTCGCAACCTGCTCCCTCTTTTGTTTGGCTTTCTGCGCTTGATCCATCGCCTTGGCAAAATTTTCCGGTGAGATAGTCTTGTTTCCCAGCTTGATCGTCATTTTCTTGGACTTGTCTATCGTCACGCTGTAGGTCTGGTTGCCTATCGTGGTAGGAACGGTGATAGATCCATCCTTTCGGTTGTAGGTCATCACATGTTCCCATTTTCCTTTTGTGGACAGGCTGTGAACTTTGAGGTCGCCGAACTTCGTGCCGGTTAGGATTTCTGTGGGTTTGGCGGGGACGGGTTGGCCGGACTTTTTGTCTATGACCGCGTTTCCGCTGGCGTCGAACTGGCGTTCGGATTTCATGGCGCCGAGGAAGGCAAACTCTTGTTTTTTAACGGTCTGGGGTTTGCCGTCTATCACAACTACCAGAACTTTGGCCGATGTTTCCTGTTTCTTGAAATATTCTGTCCGGTTGTCTATGCCTACGGAGGCTAATTGGGACATTTGGTCGCGGGTGAGTTTGGGGTTGCCAACCGTTACGGTTCGAGAATGGTCATGACCCTTGATGAGAGGGTTGGGCGCGCCTTTTTTGGCGACGATGCCGGTGTCGGTCACGCCCGCGTCTACTAACTTTCCGCCTGCGTCCTTGACGTGACCCGCGAGGATGGTTTCTTGTGGGGAAACCACTTCACCCTCGCCCCCTTCGACTTTGCTCAGGACAGGCCCGCCCTCTCCAGACGATTTCTTCTCCACCCTGTTGCCGATCACGGATACGGCGGACATCTCGTTGCCTTTGTAGGCGAAATTGAGTTGCTTCGCTATTCCTTCCTGACCGTTGGCTGTTTTAACTCTGACCGCGTCTTTGCCGGTTTTGAGTTGGGCGAATGTGACTTGACCCATGTTGCCTCCTACCATGTCTACGGCAAAGAAACTGACGTTCTCCATTGTAATGCCTTCCGGCAAACCGACCTTGTGATGCGACGGGAGATCTTTGGGAGAGTAATAATTTTTTGTGACTTGACCAGCGGCAACTGGGGCAATATCTGTGTGTCCGTCGTCCATTCTATATTCAATACTGTAAGCGTTTAATGCGACTTCTTGGTACAGGTTCCCTCCGGAATACGTTGTCAAAGTGGAGTTTCCGCCGGGTTTGTAGTCTATCGTCCCTACGAATTGGTGCTTCCCGTCTAGGGCAGAGTAGGTTGTTTTTTGATCTGTAACGGTTTCGGTTTTTCCGGAAATGTCGGAAAGTGTTATTTCTTGTTGGTT
>JACPSV010000250.1 GCA_016193115.1 Elusimicrobiota bacterium | reverse complement strand
TTGGGGAAGACGAAAGTTAGCTTACACCATCCGGCGGAATCGGGATGGTTACTATGTCTATGTTTTGTTTACGGCCCCGCCGCAAGCGCCCGCTTTGCTGGACCGTCACTATCGCGTAACCGACACCGTTTTGCGCGGATTGACCGTCAAATTGGATCCGCGCCATCTGGAAAAGAGTCGCGCGTCTCTTCAAGCGACGCCAGAAACAGCAGTTCCCGTTCCAGCAGCGCCTGCGCCTGTCAGCGCGGGAGTCCAGTCCGACGCTCCTACAGCATCTGAGGGAACTTCTCCATCAGGCGCTCCGGCGGTGAATGTGGCGCAGGAGAAAACGGTTTAAAACCATGGCCGCCATGACACTTCGGTTGCACCAATTGAATGATGTTCGGTTGGTGGGACGTCTCACCCGCGATCCGGAACTGCGATTTACCACGAAGGGTCAGGCTGTCTGTCGTTTGGATCTGGCGATCAACCGTCGCTATAAAGACGCCAGCGGCGAGTGGAAAGATGACACCTCTTTTGTGCCGGTGGTAGTTTGGCGGGAGACGGCCCAACGTTGCAGCGAGCGCCTGAAAAAAGGCAGTCCTGTTTACGTGGAAGGACGTCTCCGGTCCAGAGCTTGGGAGACCAAAGAGGGACAGAAACGAGTTTCTTTGGAAGTAGATTGCCGCGCGGTTCAGTTCCTGGCGAAGATGGAAACGGAGCCGGGCACGGAAGGCGCGGAGCAGGCGGCAGAACCGGTCGCGGCGTCTCCTGCGAACGGATCCGATGTGTCCGCAGAAGAAAGCGTCGCGGATGAGAGCATCCCATTTTAGGTTCTAATCTCAATGTATAAACCCGTTCGCAAAAAGTTTGGGGGTCCTGCCGGAAGCAGGCCCCGGTTCAGAAAACCGTTCCCGCGCCGGAAAGTTTGCCGGTTTTGCGCGGACAAAATGGACTATATTGATTTTAAGAACGCCAATTTGCTGCGCAATTTTATTTCCGACAGAGGTAAAATGCTCTCTTCCCGTTCCACGGGAGTTTGCGCCTACCACCAAAGAGGTTTGATGCGGGCAATCAAACGGGCCAGGAACATCGCCCTCATTCCATTTTCAGTGATATGAAAGTAATATTGTGCGATGATTTGTCCAAAGTGGGACTGGCCGGAGAAGTTAAGGTCGTCTCGGACGGGTACGCCCGGAACTTCCTGCTTCCCCGGAAACTAGCCTTGATTGCGACCGCGCCCAATTTGAAGCGGTGGGAATCCGAAAAACATGTCCGCCAGATCAAAGGCGAACACGATTTGAGTTCCGCTAAAGAAGTTGCCGCCCGTCTGGAGACCATCGTGGTAGACGTGGAAGCGTTGGGCGGACGCGAAGGACACCTCTTTGGTTCGATCACCAGCCAAACCATCGCAGAATCGCTTTTGGAAAAGGGAATTTCGCTCGACAAAAAGAGCATTGTTCTGGAGAAGCCTATCAAATCGTTGGGAGAGTACCAGGTCACTGTCCGGCTGCATCCTCAGGTGAACGCGCTGCTGAAAGTGAACGTTCGTTCCAAGGCTTCTTAAACAGTCTCTTAAGTCATCTTTTCGTCTCTTCTCAAAATTCCCTTCTAACTGACCCGTAGGCCGATTTCGGGACTGTGTCATGGCTAATCTTTTAGATAAAGTACCTCCTTATTCCGCTGAGGCGGAACGGGCTGTCTTAGGTTCCATGTTGATTGATAAAGAAGCTCTGGAACGGGCTTTGGAACTTTTGGAAGAAGGCAGCTTCTATGACGATACCCACCGAAAAGTGTTTGCCTCGATTAAACAACTTTCCTTAAATAATCAGGTCGTAGACACCGTTACGTTGGCGGAAGAGCTTCGCAAAAAAGAGGCGCTTCATTCCATCGGCGGCGCGGAATATCTGGCGCAGATTATTAATACCGTGGCGACCGCGGCGCACATTGACCATTATGCGGCCATTGTGCAGGAAAAGTTTGTCCTGCGCGAGCTGATCCGGGCTTCCACTCAAACGGTGAACGAATGTTTTCAGGAAAATGAGGGCGCCACCGCCTTGCTGGACCGCGCGGAAGGGTTGATCTACGCGATCGCGGACCAAAAGAATCGAACCGGTCTTGCGCCGGTGTCCGAGATGTTGCACGAGATGATTGAGAATCTGGAACTTCTCCATCAACAGAAAGAGGCGGTAACGGGTGTGTCTACCGGATTTAAGCGGTTCGATGACATGACGGCGGGTCTGCAGAGATCCAACCTGATCATCCTGGCTGCCCGTCCCGGCGTGGGGAAAACAGCTTTTGCCTTAAATATCGCCCTGCACGTCGCTATCAAGAAAAAAACGCCGGTCGCTATTTTTTCTTTGGAAATGAGTCAGCAAGAGATTGGTCTGCGTCTCTTGAGCGCGGCGACGGGGATTCATCTCCAAAGTTTGCGGACAGGTTTCTTTAAGAAAGCGGATTGGCCGGTGATCACGCGCAAAGCCGAGCTTCTGTCCGAGTCCCCTCTCTATCTAGACTATTCCAGTTCAGCCATGTCGATCCTGACTTTGCGATCCGCGGCCAGACGACTGGCGTCTCAACTGACTGCCAAAGGGACGCCCCTTTCCCTGATCATCATTGACTACCTGCAGTTGATGCAAGGGTCGCGCAGGAACCCGGAAAGCCGGCAAACGGAAATCGCGGAGATATCCCGCTCTTTGAAAGGGTTAGCCCGCGATCTGAACATTCCTATCCTAGCGCTCTCTCAGCTCAACCGTTCTCCGGAAGAGCGCGGCAGGGAAGGTAAACCGCAGCTTTCGGACTTGAGAGAGTCGGGCGCCTTGGAACAGGATGCGGATCTGGTGGCTTTTATCTATCGGGAAGCGATGTACAAAAAGGATCCGGACGAAGAACTTTTGCGCAAAGCGAAACTGATCGTGGCCAAACAGAGAAACGGTCCTTTAGGCGACGTGGATTTGATTTTCATGAAAGAGTGCGCCCGATTTGAGAACTTTGAAGCGGAACCAGAGTAAACATTCGGCGCCTTTCTACCGCCCTACCTGGGTCGAGATTCATCACGGCCATCTCCTAGAAAATTTCCGGCAGATCTCTTCTCTTCTATCCGAAAAGGTTTCTGTGCTTGCGGTGGTCAAAGCGAACGCTTATGGGCACGGGCTGGTCCCTGTCAGTCAAACTCTCTCCCATGCGGGAGCGCGCTTTCTGGGAGTCACTTCTCTGGAAGAATCTCTGGAATTGCGCCGTTCCGGGATAAAAACTCCCCCTCTCATTTTAGGTAACATTTTTCCCTTTTCAAATCTGGAACAAGCGATCCGGAACGGTGTCCGTCTCACGGTCGCCAGTCTCGAGTCTGCCCGAATCTGCCATCAATTTGCTTCCAAGGTGGGGAAGAAAGCGTACGCCCACGCCAAAATCGATACGGGAATGAACCGAATCGGCGTGAACGTCGCGCACGGGCTGGATCTGATCCGGAAAATCCGGGAATACCGGAACATCCATTTAGAAGGGGTGTACACCCATTTTTCCGGATCCGCGGAAGACCCAAAATTCACCAAATTCCAAATCCAGACTTTTACGGATTTAGTTAAAGAAATTGTTCGGAACGGCGTTCAAGTTCCTTACGTTCACTGTGCCAATTCAGCCGCCTTGATGAAGTATCCGGAAAGCCGCTTTTCTCTGGTGAGGCCGGGCATCTCCCTTTACGGATATTGTCCCGTGAGCCGGGAGAAGAGGATCCGTTTGCAGGAAGTTTTGGCTTGGAAAAGCCGCATCGTCTTTCTCAAATCGGTGCCCGCAAACACGCCGATCAGTTACGCCGGCACGTTCCGTACCCGCCGTCGGTCTACGATTGCAACGGCCGCGTTCGGTTATGCGGACGGGTATCGGCGCTCTCTCTCCAACAAAGGGCAGGTTCTCGTTCGCGGAAAACGTGTGCCTGTGATAGGACGCGTCACCATGGACATGACGATGTTGGATGTGACCGGACTGCAGGAAGTGAATGTGGGAGACGAAGTCGTCCTCATTGGAAAACAAGGAGAAGAAAATATCTCCGCGCAAGAAGTAGCCGCATGGTGCCAAACCAGTCCCTACGAAATCTTTTGCGGTATCGCCGCGCGGGTTCCGAGAATTCATGTACGATAAGTGAAATGGAGAAAATAGGCGCATTTTCTTGTTTTGGAGGGAAAATTCTGGGGTGGGCGGAAGTGTGCGGAGGGATCGCCATCCTGATGCGCAGAACGGTTTACTGGTTTTTTAAGGCGCCCCTGAACCGGAAAAATACTTTTCAGCAGATGGTGGAGATGGGCGCGCGCACGTTGCCGGTTACCTCGCTCACCCTGCTTTTTACGGGCATGGTTCTGGCCCTGCAGACGGGCTACTCGTTTATCAAAGTTTTCAATGATCCTCTCTACGTGGGCAGGTTGGTAGGGTTTACGATCGTGAAAGAGTTAGGTCCCGTGCTCACCGCGATCGTTTTTTCCGGAAGGGTTGGAGCGGCCGTCGCCGCAGAGTTAGGCACGATGAAAGTGACGGAACAAATTGACGCGCTCTACACGTTGGGAACCAACCCCGTGCGATACCTTGTGGTTCCGCGAATTCTTGCGGCTCTCCTGATGCTTCCCGTTTTGACCGTGTATTCTGATTTTTTGGGAATCATGGGCGGTTACGCGGTCGCGCATTTTCGGTTTGGCATCTCTTCCGTGGTTTATTTTGATGAGATCTACGTTCTAAGATTTGTGGAGGTGCTGCACGGGATGATCAAGTCCGCCGTGTTCGCTCTGATCGTCATTACAATCTCCTGTTACCATGGTCTGGAAACCCATGGCGGCGCGGAAGGCGTGGGTCGGGCGACGACCTCTGCGGTGGTCGCCTCCATGGTCTTGATATTGGTGGGCGACTACTTTTTGACCGCGATTCTGGTCGCCTTTGGGATTGGGTAAACATGATTCAGGTTACGGATCTGCACAAGGGTTTTCGAGACAAGCCGGTGCATCGCGGGATCTCTTTTGAGGTGAAACGAGGCGAGATTCTTACGGTCATAGGCGGGTCCGGCGTGGGCAAATCCCTGCTCTTGAAACAGATTGTAGGATTGGTTAAACCCGACCGCGGCAGCATCCGGATCGACGGAAAAGAGATCACTCATCTGGACGTGGACGAGTTACAAGAAGTGCAAAAAATGATAGGATATGTTTTTCAGGAGTCGGCCTTGTTCGATTCTCTGACGGTGGCGGACAACGTCGCTTTTGGGCTTTGCAATCTTTTGAAGTGCGAAGATGAAAGTAGGGTGCAGACGACGGTCCATGAGACCCTGTCCTTGGTTGGGTTGGGAGAGATCGAGCGCCTCAAGCCCGCGCAGCTTTCGGGCGGAATGAAAAAGAGGGTGGGTATCGCGCGCGCGATCGCGTTCCATCCCCAAATTTTGTTGTACGATGAGCCGACCACGGGTTTGGATCCCGTCATGTCGGACGTGATCAGCGACCTGATATTGAAATTGAAGAAGGAGATTAAAACCACGGCGATCGCGGTGACCCACGACATGAAGTCCGCCTACAAAATCTCAGACAGGATCGCGATGCTCTATGAAGGAAAAATTCTTGAAATTGGCACGCCCAAACAAATCCAGAATTCCGCGGATCCGGTCGTCCGCCAATTTATATCGGGCTGGAGCCGCGGCCCAATTACGGTTCCCCAACTGAAGTAGGAACAATCATGAACCAAGAAACCAAGGTGGGACTTTTTGTGTTGGCCGGTCTTCTGATTGCGGGTCTGGGTATTGTGAAAGTGACGGACGTTCATTTTCAGGACACGTACCGTCTCTATCTTGTATTCAAAGACGTGCAGGGTATCCGGATGAAAAGTTTGATCAAGATCTCCGGAGTGGAAGTGGGACGCGTGAAGAAAGTGGAACTGTACCAGGGTCAGGCCAAGATCACCGCAGAAATGAACGGGGACGTGCCCGTGTACGCGGACGCGCGCGTGCGTGTCCGGTTGATTGGGTTTATAGGCACGCAGTTTATTGACATGATTCCGGGCGCTCCGGAAAGTCCGCGCCTGAAAGATGGCGATACCATCCGCGGCGATTCGCCCCGCTCGATCAACGATCTCGTGGAAAAGTTGGCCGACCTCGTGGAAGGTAAAGGCGGGAAACCCGGGATTGGCGAAGATCTGGCCAAAACAGTTAGAAACGTGCGTTCCATCACGGACGCTTTGAATGAAGCTATCGGATCGCAAAAAGAAGAATTGAGCGAGATCGTGACCAACTTTCATCAGTTTACGGAAGATTTGAAAGGAGCGGCTTCCGATTTGAAAGAAGTCACCGCGTCTAACAAGGAAACTGTGCGGGAAACGATGGAAAAGCTTCGCTCAATTTTGGAGCGGTTGGATACGATCGTGGCCAGCGTCCAGAAAGGAGAAGGAGCCGCGGGCAGACTCATCTCGGACAAAGAAATGGGGGACGAGGTTAAAAAGACAGTCACCCACTTGAAACAAACCGCAGAATCCGCAAAGGACGTTTTGGCGCGGTTCACGAAGTTTCGTACTTTCTGGGAGTTAGAGCTGCGGGCCGCGCCGGGCGCGAACACGGCGAGAGGAGACGCGGGTGTCCGGCTGCAGCCCAGAGAAAACAAGTACTATTATCTCGGGGTACACAACGCGGGAGACAGGAAAGACGAGTTTAGAGACGCGGGCGATTACGAAAAGAAAAACACCGTGACGGCTGTCTTGGGGAAAGAGTTTGGCGCGGTCACTCTCGAGGCGGGTGCTATCCGATCTTCGGCGGGGATCGGATTAAAGTATTATCCTTTCAAAGAAATCTGGCCGGCTAAAGAGGCGGTGGATGGGACAGGCAAACTGGAGTTGAACGCACAGGCTTTCGAGTTTGGTAGGGACGAGACCCGAGGACGCGCCGGACAGGAAAGGAAATTTTCCAGTCCGCAACTCAATCTGGGAACCAAATACAAGGTCAACCGCTGGATGCGGGTGGGAGCCGCCGTGGAAGATCTTACGGAAGCGCGGCAGTACAATCTCAGCACGCATCTCATTTTCGAGGACCGGGATCTGGCCTACCTCTTTGGATTTGTGAGTTTTGCGAGGTAATTGGGGATGCCCATAAAAATTTCCAAAAGCAAAACTATTTTTCGATGCCGGGAGTGCGGCTATTCTACCGCAAAATGGCTGGGCAAATGTCCGGACTGCGGTCAGTGGAACAGTTTGGAAGAAGAAAAAATGGCCGTTCCTTCCCCGCTTTCGCGCAGAAACTTGACGGACTTTACTTCCACGGTCAGTCTTCTATCGGACGTCTCCACGCAGAATCTGGAACGAGTCTCAACCGGAATGGCGGAATTGGACCGCATGATCGGAGGAGGACTCGTTTCCGGCAGTCTCATTCTGGTCGGCGGACCTCCCGGGATTGGGAAGTCCACCCTTGTTTTGCAGATTGCTTCCCATTTAGGGAAAGGCAAAAAAGTTTTGTACGTTTCTGGCGAGGAATCGCAAGAACAGGTCAAATCGCGGGCAGAACGGCTGGGCGTCCAATCTGCCCAATTCTATCTGCTTTCCGAAACCAGTTTGGAGACCATCCTGGAAAATCTGCGAACAATTTCTCCGGAATATCTGGTGATTGATTCTATTCAGACCACCTATCTCCAAGATTTTGCTTCCGCCCCGGGTTCCGTTGGCCAAATTCGGGAATGTACGGCTGAACTTTTGCGGTGCGCCAAATCTTTAGGCATCACGGTTTTTCTGTTGGGTCATGTCACAAAAGAAGGCGACCTCGCCGGACCCAGACTCCTGGAACATATGGTGGACACGGTACTCTATTTTGAGAGCGAACCGCAACAGAACTACCGCATCTTGAGGGCGCACAAGAACCGGTTTGGTCCTACCTCGGAAATCGCTCTCTTTGAGATGAAATCGGCAGGATTGTTTGAGGTGCCGAATCCGTCCCAGATTTTTTTGCAGCAGAGACATCCCGGCGCGGGTTCTGTGATTGTGACCACGATGGAAGGAACGCGTCCTCTCCTCTTGGAGGTACAGGCATTGGTGAGCCGAACCCATTTTGGGTTGCCCAGGAGAATGGTTACCGCCGTAGACTTCAACCGGGTCTTGTTGATGATCGCCGTTTTAGAGAAAAGGGTTGGTCTGAGTTTGCAAAGCCAGGACATATTCGTGAACGTGACGGGCGGAGCTAAATTGAAAGAGACTTCCGTGGATCTGGGTATCTGTTGCGCGATTGCCAGCGCGTTCGGCAACTTCTCCGCCCAGTCCGACGGAGCGGTGATTGGAGAAGTGGGGTTGGGCGGTGAGGTGCGTATCGTGCCACACATTGGGGAACGGCTCAAAGAAGCCCAACGGTTAGGTCTTTCCTGGGCGATTGTGCCCAAGAAAGGATTTAAGGGGAAAGAATCTTCGAACCCCATCACGGTTGTGCCGGTGGAAACCGTTCAGGATGCGGTCTATTGGCTAAGAAAAAATATTTCAAGCGCCGGCCTTGCCGAATCGGTAAGCGTTCCGGACTCTTCAAAGGAGGCATCACAGATATGATTCGATGGTTCATTCGCGTACTCGTCGTTATCGCTGGTCCCACGATAGGTTGGTTTCAGATTGCGCATTCAACGAGAGGAATTCTTGTGGGCGTGAGTTGCTCTCTCCTGGTTATTTTGGCCGAGATTATTATTGATCGGATACCCTTGGACAACCTGATTGCCGCCGTGTTAGGATCCATTCTGGGTTTGTTTAGCGCTAAAGTGTTGGATTATACGGTCTACTTGGTTACGGACTCATCACTCTATGACCGGATTCACCGCTACTCTCTCTTGATCAACCTGCTCCTGACCTACTTAGGCATGGTGGTTGCGATTCATAAAAAGGAAGAAGTGGAACTTCTAGATCGAAACATATTTATTCCCAGCTCAAAAAAACGAGGCCAAGAAATCATGATTTTGGACACTTCCGTCCTGATTGACGGCAGGATCAGCGACATCTGCGAGACGAAGTTCATGACCGGCCGTCTGATCGTCCCCAGGTTTGTATTAAACGAAATGCACGTTCTGTCCGACTCTGCGGACGCTACCAAAAGGCAAAGAGGGCGCCGCGGTTTGGATGTGCTTTCCCATCTGCAGGAACTTAAGGAAAATCCGGTCACCGTCCTGGAAAAAGATTTTCCGGATCTGAAAGACGTGGACACAAAATTGGTGGAACTCGCTAAAGAGATTAAGGGACGCATCGTGACGACGGATTTTAACCTCAACAAAATCGCTTCCGTGCAGGGAGTGAGGGTCTTAAACGTCAACGATCTTGCCAATGCCCTGAAAGCGATCGTTTTGCCGGGAGAAACCATGAGCATCTTTGTCGTGAAAGATGGCAAAGAAAAAGATCAGGGCGTCGGTTATCTGGACGATGGCACGATGGTCGTCGTGGAAGAAGGACGCAGGTTGGTCGGCAAAAAAGTGGACGTCGTCGTTTCCACGATTCTACAGACCTCCGCGGGGCGCATGATATTCACAAAAACTAAAGACCATTCCCCCGGCAGTGAACCCTTTGTGAAGTGATTAAGAATGCCATCATCGTTTTGGCG